>JAKFYP010000097.1 GCA_021730835.1 Alphaproteobacteria bacterium | reverse complement strand
TGCGCGAGGCGCTCGTGCAGGTGCGCGAGCAAAAAAAGCAGGTGGTGATCCTCTCCAACGCGCCGCGCCGGGCGTATCGCGCCGGGGAAGTCCTGACCTCGCTTGGTCTCGATCATCGCTTCTACGATCATATCATCACTTCGGGCGAGGCGGTCTTTGCGCATATGGCGGAACACTGGCGCGGCGGGCGGCGTTATTATTACATCGGCCCGGAAAAAGACGAGGATTTGCTGGACGGGCTGGATTACGCCCGCTCCGGCCTGACCCAGTGCGATTTTCTGCTCAATACTGGCTTTGAGCGCGACGACCAAAAACTGAAGGAATATCGCGCCACGTTGAATGCGGCTTACGGGCTGGGCAAGAAGATGATCTGCGCCAACCCGGATCGGGTCGTCGTGCGCAAAAACGGAGAAAAACTCGGCTGCGCCGGGATGATTGCCGATGCCTACGAAAAACTGGGGGGGATCGTGCAATGGTTCGGCAAGCCCTACCGGGAGGTTTATGCCTTATGCCTCAAGCGGTTCGACGGAATCCCACCCGCTTCGGTACTTGCCATCGGCGACAGTTTCGAGACCGATATTGCGGGAGCGGCGGCGATGGGTCTGGATTCGGTGCTGGTTACCGGCGGTATTCATAAAGAGGCGCTCTATCCGGGCGGCGCATTCAGCCGCGAAGCGTTCGGCACACTGTGCCAGCAGCACAGCGCCACGCCAAACTGGTGCATTGAGCGGCTGTAAGAAAAAATTTAGCGCTTGGAGAACTGGAAGCTGCGGCGGGCCTTGCGGCGGCCATATTTCTTACGCTCGACGACGCGGCTGTCGCGGGTCAAAAACCCGCCCGAGCGCAGCACTTTATGGAATTCCGGGCTGAAATTATCCAGCGCCCGGCTGAGACCGTGGCGCACCGCGCCCGCCTGACCGGAAAGACCACCGCCGACAACCGTGCATACCACGTCGAATGCGCCGCTGCGATCCAGCGCTACCAGCGGCTGGTTAACGATCATACGCAATACCGGGCGGGCAAAATATTTCGTCACGTCGCGGCCATTAACCGTGATATTCCCCTTGCCCGGCTTGATCCAGACGCGGGCGGTGGCGTCCTTGCGGCGACCCGTGCCGTAAGCGCGGCCCTGCGCATCGACTTTAGGGGTTTTTGGAGCGGTCTGTTCTGCTGCGTCATTCATGACTAACCTGCCTGTCTCTTATTTTTCGGATTCTTCGCGGCGAAATCGAGCGTTTTTGGCGTCTGGGCCGTATGCGGATGCTCCGCCCCGGCATAAACCCGCAGTTTGCCAAGCTGCTGGCGGCCCAGCGGGCCACGCGGCAGCATGCGCTCCACGGCTTTCTCGATCACCCGGCCCGGAAAACGGCCACTGAGGATATGCTCCGCCGTGGTTTCCTTGATGCCGCCCGGGTAGCCGGTATGGCGGTAATAGGTTTTCACGGCGCGTTTTTTGCCGGTCAGTTTCACCTTATCGGCGTTAATCACCACGATGTGATCGCCGCAATCCATATGCGGGGTAAAAATGGCCTTATGCTTGCCACGCAGCATCAGGGCGATGGTCGAGGCGAGGCGACCCAACACCACGTCCTCGGCGTCAATCACCCACCATTCGTTTTTAATATCCGCCGGTTTGGCTGAAAACGTTTTCATATTACTGTTCCATGCTTGAGGAGGCAGGAACATAGGCGGGCGGAAGCCCGGTGTCAACCGGTTTATTGGACGGATTGTGAGATCACCCGCACATATTCGAGGCGGGAGGTATCGGCATAGGGCGCGACGCGCACCAGCCCGTCTTTGGCGCTGTGAATCTCGCCGACCACCAGCCCGGCGGGAAAGACGTTGCCGTCATCGGTGGTGACGATCCGCTCGCCTTTGCTGAAAGGCTCGGCGTCATCGCCCAGATAGGTCAGCACCGGCAGATCGGAATTATCCCCGGCCAGCAGCGCTTTTTGCCGCGACAACTCGCCCATGACCGGAATCCGCGAGTTAATATCGGTAATCGCCAGCACCGTGGCACTGTGATTGCCCAGATGCTGAATACGTCCGGCCAGCCCCTCATCGGTGACGACCGCCTGATGCTGCGCGATACCGGCTTCCTCGCCTGAGCCTAGCATGAACGTATGGGAATAGAGCGCTCCCTGCCCGCCGACAACCCGCGCCGTGACAAATGACAGCGAAGGCGGCACATCGAGTTTAAGCAACTGGCGCAGGGATTCGTTTTCGGATTTGAGCCTGCCCGCCGCGTTCTGCCACTGGAGCAGGCGGGCGTTTTCCTCGCGTAGCCGGTTGTTTTCAGCATAAAGATGCGTCACCTCGGTAAACCAGCGGTCGGCGTGCTGGATAAACTGGGCCGGGCGGGACATCGCTCCGACGACAGGAGAGAAACCGTCGGTCAGTGCGCCGCGCAGGCGTTGGAATCTGTCGGGCTGGCTGCGGCTGACAATGAGCATCATGGCAGCGACCATCGCTAACAGCAGTAACGTGGCTTTGGCCATCCATCCCTTGCGGGAAATCGCAATCGTGCGGGTTTGCGCGTAGCGGAACCGATTCGGTCTCATGTCCTTCAACTCTCAATTTCTCCCGTCAACCTAGCATAAAACGGTTAAGTGAGCATTAAAACTGACGGATTATTTTGAACCCTGCAAGAAAAAGACTCCTATCGCCTGCCATTTCCTTAAAGTACCGGGGCGGTGACGCGCCGGCGTAACGATGCGCGGCTGATTCTGACCGTCACGCTACTGGTCAGCGTTTCATCCAGTTCCATGATGAGGCGAAACCGCAGGCCGGTCGTGCTGACCGGCTGGATCGGCGGGGTCTTGAGGATGCCGCTCCATGCCACATCGGGGAATTTATGGCCCGAATAGGGTTGCAGGCAGCGATTGCGCGAACCGCCGGTACTGGCATCGTCGAGTTCGAGATAAATGGCGTTAAGTGGGCTGTTGCCGCCGCTGGAGGCGCTGACCTCGATTTCGCACTGCGCCTCATACCACTGCCCCGCCACCACGCCGGTGGTCGTCGAGGTGGGCGTCGTGGCGAAATAAATCGCCCCAGCGCCCGCCCCGCCGCCGCTGACCGAGACCACCAATTGTTGCACATCGCCCGGCAAGCCGTCGGTGCGGGTGGTTTTGCTGCCTGCCACCGTCGCATCGCCGCCGCTGTTGCGAAACCCCTGCCAGCCGGTGGCGAATGTCCCGGAAGCTGCGGTTCCTGCCGTGCCGCTCGTGCCGGTAAACAGCCCGTTGCTCAGCATGTTGCCGTGGACATGATAGGTCGCGTCGTAGGTGTCCGACGGGCTGTAGCACAAGGCACGCGCCGGGCGGATCAGCCCGGCGAACACCGATTGCGCCGTCAGGCCCATCTGGTAGGCTCCGATCATTGAGGGGTGCACGCCATCCACGGTGAAGCCGGTGCGGGCGTCACCGTTAGCGCTGGCCGGATCAACCCAGCGGTCATAGGCGTCCAGCAGCACCATGCCCTGCGTCGAAAGGGCGAAATCGCGGATCCATTGATTGACCGCGTGATGCGTCCGGCGCTGGGCGCTGCTCGCCCAGTCCGCCCCGGAAGGATGGCGCGGCATGATCGGCATGGCCACGGCCAGCGCCCCCTGCTCAAGAATGGCCGTATAGATGGTTTCGAGATTGGCTTTTATATTGGCGTAGGTGTCATTGGCTGTGACATCGTTGGTTCCGGCCAGCATGAACACGATATCCGGGTTGCGGGCCAGCACGTCGCCAGCCAACCGGGTGACGATATTGGCAACCGTGTCACCGCCAATGCCCGTGTTATCGCCGATAATCGCCTGACTCCCGGCATTGCCGACCTCGAAGGAAAACGGAAAGCCGGTGAAAATTTGCAGCCAGGTGAAAAAACCTCGCGGGCCGTGATAGGTGTTCTTATCCGTGCCGACCGCCGTATTCTGCTGCATCAGGCTGTCGCCGACCAGCACGGCATGCGGCGCGGTCGAAAGATCGCTCCGGATGCTTTTGAGGCTGTCATTGACTTTGGTAAAGGCGGTACGCAGCGGGTCGCCGCTGCCGTCATTGGCGGTTGTGCCGGTATTAACGGGCTGAATGGTGGTCATGATCGGTATCTCCTGTGGTTGCGCTTTCCTTTAACGGTTTGCGGAAAACCGTTAAAGCGAGCGGCAAACTGTTATTTTTTATCGGCGGCGGGGGTGGTGGAATCACTCGTCGTCACGTCGGTATCGGCTATCGGCGGCGGCCCCTGATAGGGCCACAGGGCAAAAATGTCATGGGCCACTTCCCCTTTGAGCGGGGTTTCACTGTCACGCGGGATCATGGGATTACGCCAGCGTCAGATGCACACTGGTCGCGCCGCCCACGCCCGATACCGAGCCACGCAGGAAGCGGGCATTCAGCCCGACGCCCTTGACGGCTTTCTCACTCAGGCTGAGGACGGTAAACCAGTCGCTGTTGTTCGGGGAAGCTTCCAGCGTCACGGTCGCGCCGTCGAACGTCCCCCAGCAAAAAACGGTTTGCAGGTAGGAGGTGTTTTCCCGCGCTTCACCCGCGCCGTTGGCGGTAGCGGTATCGAGTAATTTCATAGGTCTGGCTCCTTCATTTGTGTCTGAGCCGACCTTTTCACGGGCGGATGCGCCCCGGAAGGGGAGAAGATGAGATTCCGCTTTTCCCCCGGTCAAACCGCGTGTAGCGTGAAGATATGCCCGCTCCCCTGATCCTTACCCTCGTCGCCCCGCCACAAAGCGGCTTGCTGACGCCTGAGCTGACGGCGCGGATTGCGCGGGCGGCTGGCGGTGACGTGGCAGGCATTGACTGGCTGGGCGAAGGCGAAGCCTGCGACATGACGCTGCCGCCGGATGATCCGGTGCAAGCGCGACGCCGCCTATTGGAGTTGACCCGCCCTTACCCGCTGGACATCGCCGTGCAACTCTCCGATAGCCGCCGCCGGAAGCTGCTGGCCAGCGATATGGATTCCACCATGATCGGTCAGGAATGTATTGACGAGCTGGCGGCGGAAATCGGTTGCGGCAAGGAGGTCGCCCGGATTACCGAACTGGCCATGCAGGGGAAATACGATTTCCATGAAGCGCTGATTACGCGGGTGGGGCTGCTCGAAGGCATGGCGGAGGCGGTGCTGGAGAAAGTCTGCCGCGAGCGTATTCAGGCGACGCCCGGCGCTCGCACGCTGGTTGCCACGATGAAAGCGCACGGGGCGTATACGTTGCTGGTCTCGGGCGGGTTTACGCATTTTACCGGTTACGTCGCCCACCTGCTGGGATTCGACGCGCATGAGGCCAACCGGCTGGAAATCGTTGGCGGGAAGCTGACGGGCCGGGTGATTCCGCCGATTCTCGACAAGGATGCCAAGGTGGCGGCGCTCCATGCGGCGGTGGGGCGGCTGGGTATTGCGCTCGGAGAAACGCTGGCGGTGGGTGACGGGGCCAACGATCTGCCGATGCTGCAAACCGCCGGGCTTGGCGTGGCCTACCGCGGCAAAGAGATCGTGCGCGAAGGGGCTGACGTTGCGATAGATCACGGCGATTTGACGGCGCTGCTTTATTTTCAGGGTTACCGCAGAGCCGATTTCCGGGATTAGTTCCGGGAAAGTTGCGCCTGCTGCAACGCACTGGCGGCGATATCGCTGACGACATTGTTCGGATAGCGGCCATGAGCCTCATCATGCGCCTTGAAGCGGCGGATGACGCTCAGGTCAACCGGGGTATTTTTCAGCGCTTCATCAAGTCCCATCCCGTGCAGGAGCGCGTTATGCACCGATTTCATCGCTTCAATGCCATATTTGCTGGATATCTCAATATAGGCGAGGGTCTTTTCCGGCTGGTAAAGGTCAATCATATCGTGCCCGAGCAGGTAGATGAATTTGGGCATCGGGAGATCGGCGGGCGGGCCGGGCTGCGTCAGGGTATCGTCAGTATGTTTGTATTTGTAACTGTCATTCATCAGTTGCGCCATGCGGCTGAAGATCACCTGCGAAGTATCCCAGTCAATCGGATCGGCGTGCTGGGTCGCCAGAATATCGTGAAACATCCCGCTTTTGTCGGTCATATCCTTATAGCGCTGATAAAGGTCGATCAACTCCCCGCTCTTGATCGGATCGGCCATGCCGTGCAGTGGGTGCATTTTACCCGCGACATATTCCGATAAATTTTCAAAAAGCGTCTGCTTTCCCCTTATGTTATCAATAAACAGCCCCAGACCCATGATGCCTAGCCCGATATCCTCGAACGGCAGCGCCCGCGCCAGCGCCATTTTGGGAAACCATTTCTCCAACCTCGCCAACTCACGCCCGCAGAAGCCAAGGCCGGTCATCGCCCGGCGGCCATTAATCGTAAACAGGTTATGAATGCCGTCCTGCACGATCTTGTTATCGCTGTGGCATAATTCCCTGAATCCAATATCCGTTGCCTTGATCTCAGCGCCTTTTTCGTAGGAAACCGCCTCAGCATACAATTTTTTCATCGAATTTTCAACACGAGCGACATTCCATGCCGTCAGGCCCAGCGTACCAAGCCCCAGAAACGTACTGTAAGCGTGATCGTAACGGTTGGAGCGCACCCCTTCGCGCACAGTCTCCGCAAATTTTTGATTATTCTTATACTGCTCGCCCTCGAGCAAATTGTAAGCTTCGCCGTTGAGCTTATATCCCTTCAGGTCATACATCGCATCCTTGGCAACCCCCCGCTCCATCGCCTCACTGACATGCTGTTGCAACTGCTCGACATGCGTATCTACCCGGAAAAAATTATCCAGTGTCTTACTATCAACGATTTTAAAAGCAGCAAGCATCCCGCGCCCGAGATAGCGCGTTGCCAGCAAGCTCATGAAATCGCGCCAGAAACGGGCCGTATGCGGCGTTGGCATGACTTCGGCATGCAGCGGCTTGTTAACTTTCAGGGAGGGTTGCGCCGCCATATAATAGTCGGGCGTCGCCATGGCCTGCGTTCCCGAAGGCGCATATTCCTGCTGATCGTCTTCTGTAAGCGTCGCCGCTGTCATGGGACTCCTCTTTGGCGTGCGCAAGGCACACTCCGACCCGTCCAGTATACTCTGTCTGCGGTGACGATTACATGACAGGCAGGCCTGTTTTTTGTGAAGTTTTTATGACAATCGCTGATTTAGAGCCATTGCGCTTTAAAATTTCCTATAAAACCGGAACTTGATTACCCACGTTACTCAGGCAGGCTTTAGACTCATTATGTATTGATGCTATACAGAAAGTTATTGCTTTCCTCTCCCTCACCCCGACCCTCTCCCTCTTCAAAAAAAGGGGAGAGGAAGTTTCTCCGTGATTGCTAAAGACTCTGAAATCGGGTGAGGGGGAAGTAAGGAGAAAATCAACCAAAGCATGCGGGGTAATCAGCTACATAACGCATTTAGACTCTGCGCAATCTCACACCCGTTCACACGAAATCAGCGAAATTACCTGCCGCCAAAGCGGCCAGTTCGGTTGCGCTGACACCGTTGAGATTGGCGATAAATTCCAGCGTGTCGTCGGTATCGACCAGCGAGCCAACATTAGCCGCCTCGGTGATGCGCACCAGCCGGGCATCCGTATTGTTACTGATCATCACATAGAGAATATCCGCCGCAATCAGATCGTCAGCAATGCCCGAGAGCGCCGCGTAAATATTCGCCTCGGAGAAACTCGCTGCCGCGTTGGTCGCCACATACACCCCGACATTGGCCCCAAGCGCCTGCGCCGCCGTGCCACTACCCAGCGCAAACGATGCGCCAGTGCCACGCAGGGCGGTATTGGTCAGGTCGCTGAAATCGAATACGTCCAGCCCGGTGAAGGCGTCAACGATGGTATCGGCATCCGCATCCGTCGCCGCGACTTCGGCGATGGCGAACTGAAACGTATCGTCCCCTACGCCCCCGGTCAGCGTATCGTTATCGGCTCCGCCCGCCAGCGTGTCGTTGCCGGTTCCGCCGTCAATGCTGTCCTCGAATGCGCCGCCGGTGATTTCATCGCTGCCCGCGCCGCCGCTGACCGAGCTGTCCGCCCCGCCGCCATCCGCCCCGCCGTCGCCCGCGTCAATCGTATCGTTACCCTCACCGCCGGCGATGGTATCCACATCGTCGCCGCCGGTAATATTATCCGCTCCGTCGCCGCCGGTGAGGATATCGTCACCCGCGCCGCCAGTCAGCGTATCGCCATTCTCCCCGGCGATGAGTTGGTCACCTTCCGCCGCGCCTGCCAACGCCGCCGCCGCGCCGCCGAAATTGGTCAGTAGCCGGGAATCGTCGCTGAGAACAAAATTGGTGGCGGTGAAATTGCCGGTATAGGCGGTGAAGGCGTAGTTGCCGTCGCCCGCGCCGTTATTGATCGCCGCGCTGGCTCCCAGACCGGAAACCACCAGATCTGTCGCCGTGCCGCCCGATAAGGTGAGGTTGAGTATATCGGTCAGTTCAAAACCGCTGAAAGTCGTCGTGGTATCGCCCGAAAGCGTAGAATCGTCGATATTGAACGCATCGTTGCCCGCATTGCCCGCCAGCGTCAGTTGGCTGGAGGCGGAACGCGCCCCGCTGATGTTAAATGTGTCGGCTCCCAGCCCGCCGAGGATCAAGGCTGTTTCCCCGGCTGCCAGTGCGGCGATGGAGGTGAAAACATCGTTGCCCGCGTTGCCGTAGAGGGTCGCATGCGCTCCCGAGCTTCCGATGCCAAACAGGATGGTATCCGCCCCGTCCGAACTGTCCTGCACTCCGTTGCCGCCGAACACCGTGACGTTGCCCGCATGAGTAGTGATATCAATCGTATCTGCCCCGCTATTTCCATATAACGTCAGAATACCCGATGATCCCGTGCCGCCCGCATCGCCGTCTATGGTGTCGTCACCCGCGCCGCCGTAGAAAGTCTGAATCGCCGTGCCGGTGAAATCGTCGAAGTCAATATCGTCGTTCCCGGCATTGCCGAAAAGCTGGAGGCTACCCAGCCCGCCGGTCAGCGCGTCGCCGCCATCGGTCGAATCAACCAGCCCGTTGCCGCCATAGATCACGGTTGTCCCCAGCGCGCCCGAGGCATTGATCGTGTCGTTGCCCGCATTGCCGTAGAGCACCACCGTGCCCAGTGACGCGCCGGTGATGAAATCGTCATTGCCCAGCCCACCGAAAACGCTGCTGGTTTTATTTACCCCCGTCGGGTCAGTAAAAATCACCGTATCGTTGCCTGCGTTGCCGTAAATCCGGTTGTTGCCGCTATGCGTGCCCGTGCCGTTGATGGTGATAGTATCCGACCCGTCTATCGTATCGAAAAATCCCGAGCCACCGAAAATCAGGTTATCGCCCGCGCCCACCGTGATAATATCACCTTCGCCAAGGCCGTAGAGCAGGTTATTGGCATCGAGATTCGGCCCCGCCGCCGCCACAAGATCGAGTACGCCCCCGGCGTTTTGCTGCAAATCGTCGCCTGCCGTGCTCACCGCGTTATCGCCCACGATCACGCTGGAGCTGTTCTCCCCGACTATATTGCTGCTGGTGACCTGTGCCAGTGAGATACCGTTGAGCGTCACAGTCTGCCCGGCGTTATTGGAGACGGCGAGCATCAGGGCTTCGCCCTCTTCGCTAATCTCCGTCAGCCGGTAATTAGTCGCGGAGCCTCTCAGAACGAGGATATCCGCCGTCGGACTAAAGTTTTGCGTAGCACCGATAAGGTTTGTAAACTGAAAAATCGCCATTGCCCTGTCCTTTGTGGTTCGCTACTATGTGCCCTGTTTAAGCAGGAACCATGCCACCGTGCAAGCACGCAAGCCAAAAACTTAATAAACCGATGAATACCCTTACACAATCCGCAGACAAACCGGCTCGGCGTATCTGGCATCGTCCGACGCCGCTGGCCGTTCTTGCCGTATTGGCGGCGTTTGGACTGATGACATATCTGGGAATCTGGCAGTTGCAGCGTCTGGTGTGGAAAGAAGCGCTGATTACCCGCATCGCGCATTACGCTTCCGCCGCGCCGCTGGAGGCGCTACCCCCGGCTGAGGAGTTGAAAGCGCTCGGCTTCGCCCGTGCGCGGGTGCGCGGGCAATATCTGCACGACAAGGAACTCTATCTGGCGGGGCGGTATTACCGGAGCAAATTCGGCTATCACCTCCTCACCCCGATGAAACTCGATGACGGGCGCGTGCTGCTGGTCAATCGCGGCTGGGTTCCCGAGGAGAAGCGCCTGCCCGATAGCCGTCTTGAATCGCTGGTTTCCTACCCGCTCAACCTGACAGTTATGCTGCGCACCGATTACGACAAGCCGCGCTTCGCTCCTAAAAGCTCCCCCGGCAGCGCTATCTGGTACTGGCGGGATATCGAAGGCATGCGCGCCGCAACCGGGCTTGACCTGCTACCGGTTTCCGCCGACGCGCTCTATCTTGCAAACCCGGGAGGATTTCCGGTGACCGGCGATGGAGTAATCCATCTGCGCAACGACCATTTCGGCTATGCCATGACCTGGTTTATGATTGCCATTTCGGCGCTGGTGGTGTTTTTCTTCTTCCACTGGCGGGTGGAAGATAAAGTAACCAACTAAAAGTAACTAACCAAGTGAGGAATCCGGAATATGGCTGAGGATAAAATACTGTTTACCGTTGCGGATCAGAACTCACCTGTCAGTCAGGTCAGGGTAAGCGATGATGGTAAAATATATGTCATGCCGAGAGCCACGGAAAACACACTTCCTATTGCAACTGCTTTTGAAAGTTCAGGGCTTGGCTCTTCTTACGTTACCGGATCGTTAAGTTTTATGCGTGTATTTTCTATCGAAAAAGAACCCATAGATTTTCTTCGGGCGCTAATTAAATATGACCTCATTCCAGCCA
>JAKFYP010000121.1 GCA_021730835.1 Alphaproteobacteria bacterium | reverse complement strand
ATGCTGGTTACCGGATGCGTCGCCGGTATTTCTTTCCTTGCGGCGGGCTGGTGGTGGCTGTTCGGCACGGATCGTTTCTCGCGCATGATGGAGCAGACCGGTATTGCCCTGCATCAAAATATCGCCGCTTCGGGCTTCGCCCTGAACCATATCTATATTAACGGCATCGCCAAAATCCCCGAGCAGCAGATCGTGGACGCCATCGGTATCGCCAAAGGCGAATCGGTTTTCCGGCTGTCAACTTCGGAAATCCGCGAGCGGATCGAATCGCTCGATCATGTATGGCGTGCCTCAGTCGAACGCAAACTGCCCGATACGCTGCGCATCGTCATTACCGAGCGCATTCCGGTAGCGGTCTGGGAATACGATAAGCGCCGCCGGGTCATTGACACCGAAGGCAAAGTGCTCAGCGGTGAACAGGCCTCGCGCTATCCGCATCTGCTGGTCGTCACCGGCGAGGGCGCGCCGGAGCATACCGCCGCACTGATGCGCCTGATCGCCAGAGAACCCGATGTCGGCGGGTATGTGACCTCGGCGGTGCGCGTCGGCGAGCGCCGCTGGGATTTGCGCTTCGCTGACGGGGTAACCGTCATGTTGCCCGAAGAACATACCGAAGAGGCATGGAAAAAGCTCGCCGCCATCCAGCGCAGACAAGGAATCCTCCAGAAATCCATCGTCACGATTGACATGCGCTTAAGCGGGCGTATCTTCATTCGCCTGCATCCGGGCGAAGTGCCGCAGGAGGCGAGTCTGATACCGGCGGAAACCTGAAAACCATGCAAAATCCTCCCGCGATTAAAGGTAAAAACGGCAGTATCGCCGTGCTCGATATCGGCTCCAGCAAGATCGTCTGCTTTATCGCGCTGGCCAATCCCGACGGTGAATTCCAGATTACCGGCATCGGCCATCAACTCGCTCGCGGCTTGCGCTCCGGCATCGTCACCGATGCGGCGGAGCTTGAGGCCTCGATCCGCAACGCCGTGCACAGCGCCGAGCAGATGGCCGGAGAAACCATTGAAAACGTCGTGGTCAGCCTGTCCGGCGCGCATCTGGAATCGCGGCAGGTTGTGGTTGATCTCGCCATTTCCGGGGATGGCGTCAGTGAGCGCGATATTGCCGACCTGCTGCGCGAGGGCTGTGCCAGCATTCAGGATAAGGAACGCAGCGTCATGCACTGCTTCGCCACGCAATACCGGCTCGACGGCGCGCCCGGCGTGCACGATCCGCGCCGTATGTACGGCTCGCGGCTGGGGGCCGACCTGCACATCGTCACCGCCGATAACGTCAAATTGCGCAACCTCGCCGGGTGTATCGCCCGCTGCCATCTCAACGTGGCTGAATTCATCATGGCCTCGCACGCCTCGGCGCTGGGCTGTCTGGAGGCCGACGAACGCGACCTCGGCGTGCTGCTGATTGACATGGGCGGCGGGCAGACCAGCTTTTCCCTGTTTAAGCAGGGAGCGAACCTCTATAGCGGCGTCGTGCCGGTCGGCGGCCAGCATGTGACCAGCGATATCGCGCAAGGCCTGTCAACCAGCCTTGCCCATGCCGAGCGCTTTAAAAACCTCAAGGGCAGTGCCGTCGTCGCGCCGCAGGATAATTCCGCCATGATTGACGTGCCCCTGCTTGGCGACGAAGACGAGACGGAAGAATCCAACCTCGTGCCGCTTTCCATGCTCAACGGTATTATCCGGCCCCGGCTGGAGGAGATTTTCGAGATGATCCGCGAGCGGCTCTGCGATGTCGAGGATGAAATGAGAAGCGTGCGCAACGTCGTGCTGACCGGCGGGGCCAGCCAGATGATCGGCCTGCGCGAGATGGCCGGGCGGCAACTGGCCAGACAGGTGCGCACCGGCAGGCCACGCATGGTTCCCGGACTGGCCGAATCGGTCAGCGGCCCGGCGTTTTCCACAGCGGTCGGCATGTTGCGCTACGTTACCGACCGGCCTATGGAAGACCGGCTGTTTTTACACCATAAGCGCTCGCGCCTGCCCGGCGGGCTGCATCGCGTCACCCGCTGGTTTAAAGAGAATTTCTAAGCGTTACGGCAATAAACCCTACTTCCTCCCCGATAATGCGATGCCCCTCTTCTCCTGCACAATTCTCACCCTGTATCCGGAGATGTTTCCGGGGCCGCTCGGGCATTCACTGGCAGGGCGGGCGCTTGAGGCCGGACTGTGGCGGCTGGAGACGGTCAATATCCGCGATTTCGCTACCGATAAACACCATGCCGCCGACGATACACCCTACGGCGGCGGGGCGGGCATGGTGATGAAGCCCGACGTGCTCGGCGCGGCGATTGACGCGGCGCGCTCGCGCCTGCCGGATGTCCCGCTGGTGTTGCTCAGCCCCCGGGGAGAGTTATTGACGCAGGCGCTGGCCGGTGAACTGGCGCAACCGGCTGAGATGTCTGAGGCTCGTTGTGGACTGATCCTCATCTGCGGGCGATTCGAGGGGGTTGATGAGCGGGTCGTCACCCATTACCGGATCAGGGAGATCAGCGTCGGCGATTATGTGCTGCTGGGCGGGGAAGTCGCCGCGATGGCGCTACTGGAGGCGATGCTTCGCCTGATCCCCGGCGTGCTCGGCAACCCGGAGACAACCCATGAGGAAAGTTTTGATTTTGGCGAAGATTCCGCTTTACTCCTCGAATATCCTCATTATACTAGGCCGCCCTGCTGGCAGGGGCTTGAGGTTCCGGGCGTTTTAACCTCGGGCGATCATGCGAAAATCGCTGCGTGGCGCAGGCGGCAGGCAGAAGACTTGACGCGGGCGCGCAGACCGGATATATGGCGGCGCTACACGCGGGCAGGGCGCTCAGAAGAATAGCGATACACGCATAACGGCAAGGAATAAGGCGATGGCGAATATCATTCAGGCACTTGAGCAGGAACAACTGGAAAAGCTGACGGAAAACTGCCAGCTCGACGCATTCTCGCCGGGGGATACCGTGCGGGTGAACGTGAAAATCGTCGAAGGAGCGAACGAGCGTATTCAGGCGTTTGAAGGCATTTGCATCGCGAAGAAGAATCGTGGCCTGCATTCTTCCTTTACGGTACGCAAGATCAGTCACGGCGAAGGCGTTGAGCGTATTTTTCCGCTCTATTCACCGCGGGTGGAAAGCGTGACGCTGGTGCGTAAAGGCGCTGTTCGCCGCGCCAAACTGTATTATCTGCGTGGCCTGACCGGTAAAGCGGCGCGTATCCGTGAAAAAATGGACTACAACCCGTCCGAATCCACCCCTTCTTCGGAGACTCCCGAAGCGCCCAGAGCGGCAAAGCCCGCCGCTACCAAAGTTGAGAAAAAAGCGAAGAAATAGCCCTGTTGTCAGGTCTCAGATAAGGCGTTACTCTCCTTTAGCCGTTTGCGGAAAAACTATTGTGACGGGTGATTTTGTCGTTGTTTTTGTCCTCGAATCCTCATGTACCTTCAAGTACACTGCGGTTCTGCGGGCAAAAACGCCTAAAAATCTCCTCGCCAAAACGTTTCTCCGCAAACTGTTAGTATCATCAGAAGCGAATCCTATACAAGGCGTGGCCGCGTCCCGTTGATTATGCAGCGTAAAATGTATCGCGGGCATCAACTCAATCAGCTATACAAGGAGAGAGGAGACATCCATGCCCGGCATTCCCGGAATCCTGTTTAGCTATGCGCTTGATGGCGCGGAGAAGGCGCATACCCTCTCCGGAGAGGCGATCAGCCGCGAAGTGAAGGCCAAAACGCTGGCCTGGGTGCATCTGGACGGTTCCTCGCCGGATGCAAAAGCATGGGTGGAGCGGGAGGTTGCCTATCTCGATCACCTGATTCTCAGTGCCCTGTTCGCTTCCGAAACCCGCCCGCGCATGTTTGAGCACGGGGAGGGTATTTTGCTGATTTTGCGCGGCATGAACCTCAATGAAAACGCCGATCCCGAGGATATGGTTCCGGTGCGCCTGTGGGTTGATCCCAACCGAGTGATCTCGATTCAGGATCTGAACCTGCGCGCCGTCGGCGATTTGCGGCGTGAGCTGGATGAGGGGTGCGGGCCGCGCACGGCGGGGCAATTCGTCGCGGCATTGCTGGCGAATTTATGTGTCCGCATGGAGCCGACGCTGGCGAAACTCGATGAGGCAACCGACTTAATCGAGCAGCGGGTGATTCATATGCCGAGTGTCAGTGAGCGCCTTGAAATCGTCGATATTCGCACCAAGGCCATTTTGTTCCGGCGCTACCTCGCCCCGCAGCGCGATGTCATCGCCCAGCTTCAGCTATCGCGCCTCAAATGGCTGAGCGAGGAAGACCGGCGCAGCCTTCGGGAATCGCATAACCGCCTGATGCGCTACCTCGAAGATCTGGACGCCATCCGCGAGCGTGCCCAGATCATCAAGGATGAACTGGCCAATACGCTGGCTGACCGGCTCAATCATAACCTCTATGTTCTCTCGGTTATCGCGGCGGTATTTTTGCCGCTGGGGTTTTCAACCGGTCTGTTTGGCATCAATATCGGCGGGATGCCCGGCGTCGATGATCCCTACGCATTTACGATATTCAGCGTTTCGCTCATTGTACTGGTTATTCTCCAGATCATTATTTTCAAAAAGCTGAAATGGTTTTAGGCGTAATCGGCATCATCCGGTTGATTGACCGGGGTGGCTGTGCGAGTATGTGATCATATTTTCACTTTTATTTTCCACATATGGAAAAATAATAGTGGGTACGCTGCATGCGGCGGGCTTGCAGTCGCAAGCCTGTCATTTCAAAAATGGGCATTCTTATTTGAAATGACTATATATTGTCCATACTCAGGAGAACTCACATGAACTCAGCGGTCATCTGCGGCTACGCCCGCTCCCCTTTTACCCCGGCCAGTAAAGGAGCGCTGGCTTCCGTGCGCCCCGATGCGCTGGCGGCGGCAGTGATTCGCGGCCTGCTGGAGAAAACCGGCGTTGATAAAAGCCGCATCGAAGATGTGATTGCCGGATGTGCCTTTCCTGAGGGTGAGCAGGGATTCAATCTCGGGCGTATGCTGGTATTTCTCTCTGGCCTGCATGAGACCTGCGGCGGCGTGACGGTCAATCGCTGGTGCGGCTCCTCAATGGAAGCCATCCACATCGCGGCGGGTAAAATCGCGCAAGGCGCGGGCGAGGCGTTCATTTGCGCCGGGGTGGAATCCATGACCCGCATCCCCATCGGCGGCTATAATCCACTGCCCCATCCTGACCTGTATAAAGAGCATCCCGAAGTCTATATGAGCATGGGGCTGACGGCGGAGACAGTGGCGACGAGTTGCAAGATTGACCGGGCGGCGCAGGAGGCGTTTGCATTGAGGAGTCATCAGAAAGCGGCCAAAGCCGATTTCTCGGATGAGATTATTCCGATTCCAGCGAAAAGTGGAATGGTGAACAAAGACGGCACGATCCGTGCCGATGCCAGCCTGGAGGCAATGGCCACGCTGGAGCCTGCTTTCCGCAAAGGCGGGACGGTGACGGCGGCGACCTCCTCACCGCTGACCGACGGCGCTTCGGCGGTGCTGGTTTGCTCGGAAGCCTTCGCCGACGCGGCGGGGCTGGTCAAGCTGGCGCGGATCAAATCGCATGCGGTCGCCGGGCTAAAGCCGGAAATCATGGGACTCGGGCCGGTTGAGGCGACGAGGAAAGCGCTGGAGCGGGCGGGCATCGGCAAGGATGACCTTGATATCGTCGAACTCAACGAGGCGTTTTCAGCGCAGGCGATTCCCTGCCTGCAACAGATCGGCATTTCCGAGGATAAAGTTAATCTCGACGGCGGGGCGATTGCTCTGGGTCACCCGCTCGGCGCATCGGGCGCACGCATTACCGGCAAGGCGGCGCAATTGCTGCACCGCCACGGCAAACGCTACGCGCTGGCGGCCATGTGCATCGGCGGCGGGCAGGGGATTGCCACGGTGCTGGAGGGTGTATGAGAGGAAAATTGCCCGCCCCGTTTTATGGCGGGCTTGCAATAGAAAACGCAGATGAAGCAATACCAAGTCAGTTACCGGAATCGTTTTCACTGATTTCAATACGATAGCCGGACAACCCTTAGGGGCTTTTCCTCTGCCCTTGCTGTTGCTTTTGCCGGTGCAATCCACTACAAACGGCGCATGACTTCCTCACCCGCTAAAAAATCCATGACCGAACCTCTTTATCGTCGCGTTCTCATCAAAGTGTCTGGTGAAGCGCTGATGGGCGAACAAAGCTACGGGCAGGATGATACCATCATTGACCGTATTGCGCTGGATATCAAGGAAGCCATTGATCTGGGTGTTGAAGTCTGCGTCGTTGTCGGCGGCGGGAATATTTATCGCGGGATGTCGGCGGCCTCACGGGGCATGGAGCGCTCCAGCGCCGATTACATGGGCATGCTTGCTACCGTGCTCAATGCGCTGGCTATCCAGAACGCACTTGAGCGGATTGATATTGATACCCGTGTGCTCTCAGCCATCCACATGATGGAAATCTGTGAGCCGTATATTCGCCGCCGGGCGATTCGTCATCTGGAGCGCGGGCGGGTGGTGATTTTCGGGGCCGGAACCGGCAACCCGTTTTTTACCACCGATACGGCGGCGGCGCTTCGGGCCAGTGAGATGGGCTGCGATGTATTGCTCAAGGGCACGCAGGTGGACGGGGTCTACAGCGCCGATCCGAAAAAAGACAAGAAAGCCGAGCGTTTCGAGCGCCTGAGCTACCGCGAGGTGATGACGAAGGATCTGAAGGTAATGGATGCGGCGGCGATTGCGCTGGCGCGGGAGAATAATATTCCGATTCTTGTGTTCTCGATCCACGAACGCGGCCAGTTCGCCCGCGTGTTATGCGGTAACGGGCGCTTCACGCTGATCGGCGGCAAGAAATAAATACAGGAGCACGACATGACCGACCTTAAAGATATTGATCGCCGCATGGATGGAGCGGTGGCTGCCCTGAGTCAGGAATTCTCAGGCCTGCGTACCGGGCGCGCTTCGCCAGGTCTGCTCGATCACATTACGGTGGATGCCTATGGCAGTAAGATGCCGATCAAGCAACTGGCCAATGTCAACTCGCCTGAGCCGCGCCTGCTGGTGGTGCAGGTCTGGGACGGAGGGTTGACCAAAGCAACGGAAAAAGCCATTCGCGAATCGGGGCTGGGGCTGAACCCGGCGGCGGAAGGCCAGACGATTCGCGTGCCTTTACCCGAGCTTTCCGAGGAGCGCCGCAAGGAGCTGGTCAAGGTGGCCGCCAAATATGCCGAAGCGGCCCGCGTATCGGTGCGTAATGTGCGGCGCGACGGCATGGATTCGCTGAAGAAACAGGAAAAAGACGGCGATATTTCCAAAGACGAGCACCACGCCCGCAGCGACGACATCCAGAAGATGACGGACAAACACATCAAGAAAATCGACGAGATGCTGGCCAAAAAAGAAGAGGATATTCTGAGTGTGTGATCTCGTAATGGCGAGTGGCGAGTGGCGGATGGTGAGAGATATTGCTCTCCCCCCATGTCTGATTTCACAAAGAACATTCCGGCGCGGACATCGTTCTTGCGCCGCCATGACGCAATGCCATATCACCCGCCACTCACCCCTTGCCACTCACCGCTAATCGCCTGTGTCCTCTCTTCCTTCCCAAACCATTCCCACCCATGTCGCCATCATCATGGACGGCAACGCCCGCTGGGCGAAGCAGCGTGGCCTGCCCAAAGCCGCCGGGCATAAGCAGGGAGCGGAAGCACTGCGCCGCCTGCTGGACGACAGCCGCATGCTGGGCATTCGTTATATGACGGTCTACGCGTTTTCTTCCGAGAACTGGCAGCGCCCGGCGGAAGAAGTAGACGCCCTGATGGGGCTGCTGCGCTATTACCTGAAGCAGGAACTCAAAACGCTGATGAAAAACGGCATCCGGTTGCGCGTCATCGGCGACCGCGAGCGCCTGCCTGAGGATGTACTCGGCAGTATCGCCGAGGCGGAAGAGAAAACGCGGGATTTCGACGGGTTTCACCTGAATATCTGCCTGAGTTACGGGGCACGTCAGGAGATAGCTGCCGCCGCCCGCGCCGTTGCCGCCGCCACTGCTGCCGGAGAGATAGCGCCCGCTGAAATCAGCGAGGAGATTTTGGCGAAGCATCTCTATACCGTCGGTCTGCCTGACCCGGATTTGCTGATTCGCACCGGCGGCGAGCATCGCCTGAGCAATTTTCTGCTCTGGCAGGCGGCCTATGCCGAGTTATATTTCACCGATACGCTGTGGCCGGATTTCTCACATGCGCATCTGGAAGCGGCCTGCGCTGAGTATGCAACCCGTGAGCGGCGCTACGGGAAAAGGGAGAACGTAGCGTGAGCAGCGGAAAATTCACCGATCTGGGCAAGCGGAGTATTACTGCCGTGATACTGGGTGTGGCGGCATTCGGTGCGCTGTGGGTGGGCGATTACGCGTGGGCCGGATTCGTTCTGCTTCTGCTGGCGGCGATGGCATGCGAATGGGTGGCATTGTCACGGCAATTTTCGTGGTTCTGGCGCAGCGCCGGGTTTTTGTATCTAGCGGTACTGGCGGTGATAATGATTGATTTACGGATACAGCCGTTATTTGGCCCTGCTGCGTTGCTTGTCCTGATTGTCACCATTATTCTCACCGATATCGGCGCGTATTTTACCGGGCGGCTGATCGGGGGCAAAAAAATGGCCCCCAACATCAGCCCCGGCAAAACCTGGTCGGGTTTTTGCGGCGGATTGGCCTTCGGCGCGTGCGGGTTTATTGGTGCGCTGATTGCCAGAAATTATTTCACGGTTTTCGCCGGTCTGGATTTTAACGTGTCTGTTTTTAAAGCCGTCGTTACCTCGCCTCCATTACTGGAGCGCGGCATAGGGTGGGGAATATTCATCGGGGCATGTCTCTCCCTGCTGGCTCAGCTTGGCGATTTATCGGAATCGTGGATCAAGCGCAAAGCGAGGGTCAAGGATTCGGGGACATTACTGCCCGGTCACGGCGGCGTGCTCGACCGGGTGGACGGGTTTCTGCTGAGTGTGCCGGTATTATGGGCGCTGCTGAAACTATGACAGACGGCATGAGGGCAACTTTTTACGCCATTTTCCTGTCACGAAGCTGTTTAATCAGAAAATCCAGCCCCTTGCGAGATACCACTGAATTAAACTCGGAGCGCTGCGTGGTAATCAGGCTGACTCCCTCGACGATAATATCGTAGATTTTATAGCTGCCATCCTCTGAAGTACGCACCTTATAGTCAATAATAACGTTCGCATCTTTGGGGCGCACCAGCTCCATCGTCAGCAGGTATTTGCCGTTACTGTCGTCACGCGAATCGAGGATTTTGAAGGTCTCCCCGGTATAGTCGCGGAATTTCGCCGTATAGCTGTGAATCAGGAACGTGCGATAATAGCGCAGATATTCGTCTTTCTGTGCCTCGCTGGCGGAGCGCCAGTGACGACCCAGCACGAACTGGCCGATCCATTTCACATCCACCGTCTGTTCAAACAGATCCTCAAGGCGCGACTCTTTTTCATCATCGCCGGTAGAGGGGTCGCGGATAACGTCAATCACCTGCTCGCCGACCCCGTTGATGAAATCACGAGGATTCTGTGCCATCGCGGGATGCACCACGCAAAAACTAAGGAGGAGCAGGAAAGCAGACCGTAAGATGCGCATATCGTTCTTTCTGGTTACCGGCGATAACTCTTTTTAGATTTACGGCCCTTGGTATCGGTATTATTGACCTCGGCCTCACGCTTTTGCAGGTACAGGCTGCGGAACGTGGCGTAAGGATCAAGCGACGTGCGGTAAACCTCATCGGTGATCTCAAGCGTTCCGGCCCGCACGTCAATGGCGGTCAGGATGGTGCGGGTAATCACGACATCGTCATCGGCGTAATTGAATGGATCGCTGAAAATATCCGCCGCCAGCCCGAATGTATCGCGCAGCGATGAAGAACCGATAATCGGCAGGACGATATACGGCCCCGGCCCGACGCCCCAGCTACCCAGCGTTTGCCCGAAATCCTCCTTGCGGACGACAAGGCTGGTATTGGCTCCGGCGAAATCAAACAGACCGCCGATCCCCAGCGTTGAGTTCAGCAGGAATGACCACAGGGAAGAGAACGTATTGCCCGGATCGCCTTGCAGCGCCGAATTGGCGAAAACCACCGGCATTTTCAGGTTTGTCAGGGCGTTATGAACGCGCTCGCGGCCAAATTCCGGCACGATACTGGTATACACCCGGGCGACCGGCTCGAGCAGGATAGTATCCACCACCTCGTTGAACCCGTGAATAACCCGGTTGATTGACTCCAGCGGATCAATCCCGGCATCGGGATTATCTTCCGTCGGTGCGGCGCAGGCGGCGAAGGTGCAGGCTACCAACAGGCAGGCCATGCGCTTAAAAGAGGAGAACCGCAGGGAAACAGGGTGAGACGAAGACATCATAGACAACCTTTGCTTGACCGTTATTCCGGCCTGATGACCATGTTTTTATATCTGAAACTACAGTTATACAGGGCAGGCCTTAAGAGTTTGTTACCTGAAGACACTTCTACCCCACCTATTTATACGTGTAAAGCCGCCCGGGGTTGATTCGCATGGACAGGAGGGCTATTTACACACATGATTCTCCCTTGTCTATGTGGCGCTTGAGCAACAATCATACCCGTATGTCCCCGCATCCGTTTTCCTTTGAGCAGCTCAGCGAACTGAAATACCTGTTTTCCAGCAGGCCGTCACGCGTTTCCTTCGAGTTTTTTCCGCCGAAAACGGAAGAAATGGAAGAAAAACTCTGGACTTCGATTGGTATTCTGGCCCCGCTGAAACCGGCGTTTGTTTCGGTGACCTACGGTGCGGGTGGAACGACACGGGATCGTACTCATCATACGCTGCGGCGGATTCTGGCGGAAACCTCCCTTGTGCCTGCTGCGCATCTGACCTGTGTTGGGGCCTCACGGGTGGAGATTGACGAGGTGGCCCGGAGTTACCTGGAGTCCGGGGTGCGGCATATCGTGGCGCTGCGCGGTGATGCTCCCGATATGAAAGCGGGCTATGTCCCCCATCCCGAAGGCTACGCCTATGCCGCCGATCTTGTGGCGGGTTTAAAGCGCATAGGGGATTTTGAGATCAGCGTCGCCGCCTATCCCGAGATGCATCCGGAAGCAGCCAGCCCTGAAGCCGATATTGACAATCTCAGGCGCAAGGTCGATGCCGGAGCGGCGCGGGCGATTACTCAGTTTTTCTTCGATGTAGATGTGTTTTTGCGCTTTCGTGACCGGGCGGCGGCGGCAGGCGTGCATGTGCCAATTGTGCCGGGCATCCTCCCGGTGACCAATTTCAGCCAGCTCAAGCGTTTTGCCGCCGGGTGCGGTACGCAGATTCCCGTCTGGCTGTGCGGGTTGTTCGAGGGCATGGATGAGAATCCCGATATGCGCCACCTCATTGCCGCCTCGGTTGCCGCCGAGCAATGCCGCCTGCTCAGGGTCGCCGGGGTTG
>JAKFYP010000041.1 GCA_021730835.1 Alphaproteobacteria bacterium | reverse complement strand
GCACCCGCTTGCGGGGTGCTCCTCTTATAGGATGTACAGCACCCCGCAAGCGGGCGCTGTACGGGGGAGTTGAAGTGCCGACCTCAACCACTAAAGGGGATTGCTACCGGCATCCATAAACGAAACCGGCGCATCGACGAACATAACCCGCTTGCGTGGACGCGCTCCCGTTGGCGAACGCCGTGTGTTGCCTGTGTCACACGGACACTGGAAAACCACCATATTCATTGCCGGATTGCGTGTGGGCGAAGTGACTGCGCCGATGGTATCGGGCGGTTCCATGGACGGCGATGCTTTCCTCGTTTACGTGCGTGATTTCTTATACCTGACGCTCACACCGGGCGACATCGTCATCGCCGATAATCTCGGTAGCCATAAGACTGCCGCGGCGCGTCAGGCCATCGAAGCCGTGGGCGCGGAGTTGCGTTTTCTTCCGCCCTATTCGCCCGATCTCAACCCGATAGAGAAACTCTTCTCGAAACTCAAAGCTCTGCTCAAAAAAGCCGCTCATCGAACCGTGGACGCACTTTGGCAAGAAATCGGAAAACTCCTCGACACTTTCTCACCGCAGGAATGCGCCAACTACCTGAAATCCTCGGGATATGTGTCTACCTAAATAGACAATGCTCTAGCAATCTTGAAACGCATCAAAATTGAACCGCAAAGAATTGATAATAAAAAAGGTCAACACGTCGTTCCATATAACGGAAAATGGAGAGTACGATCAGCAGGTGCAACACGTGCTTCGGGCGTTTATGATACACAGCAGGAAGCTATTGATCAGGCGAGGAGAATTGCACAAAATCAGCAGACTGAGCTTTATATTCACGGTCGAGACGGACGTATTAGAGAGAGAAACAGCTACGGTCAAGATACTCATCCACCAAAAGGCTGAAAATGCCAGCACCTTTTGAGCAATCCGTACTCATAAATTGTCCATTTGATGAAAAATACGGAAGGCATTAAGTAAATAATGATGGTAGTTCTAGGGATCCGTTGACGTGGTAAGCGGCGAAGAGGAAGAGGGTGAGATCGACCATTTCCCTTGAGCGTGAGACGGCGATAGTTTTTCGCCGAAAGCGGCAGAACCAGTGGCGTTGACGACCATTATTCTGCTCGAGAAGCATTCTCACCAGGCCAGCGCCGCTGGCAATGCAATTCATACCGTCTCCTTTCACCGTTTGCGTTCGGGTGGGGTATTGAAAAGGCCGGTTAGGCAAAAATTGCCCACATTGCAGAGATACGCTTGATTATTATTTGAATTGCAAGTATTTACTTTGCATGGAATCGCAGAAGGATGCCTCAGAATGGCGTATGCTAATCAAAGGCAAGGCATGATGGAGTAAAGTACGCCAAAAAAAGCTGGATTTTTTGGGGAACATCTGCTTTAAGTCTCCTCCCTTACCGAGACAATAACGTAAAAACGGAAAAAACACATGGCAACGAAAATCAGGCTTGCCCGCGGCGGCGCAAAGAAAAAACCCTTCTACCGGATTGTGGTGGCCGATCAGCGCGCACCGCGTGACGGTGACTTCATCGAAAAGCTCGGTGTCTATAACCCGTTGCTGGCGAAAGATGATGCCTCCCGTATTCAGTATAACGCCGAGCGCATGAAATACTGGCTTGGCGTTGGTGCGCAGCCCAGTGAAACGCTGGCGCGGCTCTTGCGTAAGGAAGGCGTCATCACCACCAAACCCGAATATACGCCCAAGCCGAAGGCTGACAAACTGCCGCCCCGCGCCGCTGCCCGCAAGGCGGCTGAAGAAGAGGCAAAGAAAAAAGCTGAGGAAGAAGCGAAAGCGCCCGCTCCCGCCGCTGAAGCTGCTCCTGCTGAGGAAGCCGGGGAAGCCCCCGCAGCATAATAAGCGATGCAAATCGAAGCATAAAGCCCGCCAGCCCTGCTTGCGGGCTTTTTCACAGGCAAGGCATGACAACGAACCCTCTGGTTAAACTCGGTGAAATCACCTCGGCGCACGGTATCCGCGGCAAGGTGAAAATCCGCAGCTTCACGGCCAGCTCTCACGATATTGCTTCTTACGGGGACTTACTGGATGAAGCGGGCCGGGCGAGCTATCGCCTGCGCTTTACCGGCGAGGCGGGCGGATTGCTCATTGCCGAAATAGAGGGCATTGACGACCGCAATCAGGCGGAAGCGCTGAGGGGAACCGGGCTTTACGTTCCCCGCGAGCAGCTGGGAGATACCCGGCCAGACGAGTATTTTATCCATGACCTGATCGGGCTGACGGTACAACTGCAAGGCGGGGAGATATTCGGCACGGTCATCGCGGCGCATGATTTCGGCGCGGGCGATATACTGGAGATTCGTGAGGAAAAAAGCGGCAAAGCCCGTATGTATGCGTTCACCAAAGCCATCTTTCCGCACGTTTCGGTTGCGGAGCGTCGGCTTGTTTTGAATCCGCCTGAAGTGCTGAAAGTCAGGGAAGAAGACGCTGAAACCGGCCCCATGTCATAAAAAATTCACATTTTTGACCTGATTTTCTGTTATGATGAGAAAATGAGAAAATAGCTTTTGCGTGAGCATAGATGGATCAGACGACTCAGGATACGACAGCCGCTACGCTGCCGCCGCCTTCGCTCAATGGCGGTGCGGCAAATGGCACGCAGGCGAATCACGCCGCCAAATACCATAAAGGCATGCCGACTCCCCCGACCACTTTCGGGGAAAAGCTGTTCAACATCCTCGATTATTATGTCGTCGGCATGGGCGTCAACGGAGTGATTTCCGTAGCGATGGCCATGCAAACCGATGTCGGCGGCATGACCGGCCCGATCACCCAATGGGCAAGGGAGAGCGCTACTAAAAAGGTATGTAAGGAATATGCCTCACTCGCCGGTAACGAAGAGCAGCTTCTGGCCAATGTTCTGGGTTTCGAGCACGATATGCGTGAGGCATATCCCGAGATATCAGGTAAAAACGGCGTGACCTCGAAGTTCTTCGAGGCGATTACGGAGAGGCCGGATGACGGTGTAATAAACAAATTGGTTAATAGCGGCATCCTGAAGGACGCGGGCGAATACGACAAGCTCAAGGAGGCGGCGACTAAAATCAATGCCAGCGCCCACTGGAAACGCTGGGGCGCGAATTTTCTGGCGCTTAATACCGGCGGCACGATCCTGATGGCCCCGATTAAGATTCTCGAAGACCATAAGCTGGGGATGGTGAAATGGTTTGACGAGAAATTCGGCGGCAATTTGACCGAAGAACAAAAGCAGCAGCGCGATTTGCGCTATGATTATCTCGAGCACGCAGAAACCCCGCAAACCTGGGGCAGCGTGGTCGGAGCGCGCATGCTGGGTATGTCCACGACGATCGGGGAATATTTCCTCATCGGCCCGGAGGATAATCTGCTGAAAAAAGCCGGGCTGAAAAATTTCGACGGCACGAACCAGTATATCATTGGCAGCGAGGCTAAGGAAAAAATCGGCATGGGCGGCCATCTGGCCAATTTCCTGCGCGAAAGCACGCTGACCAAAGGCGGCGTTGAGTGGCTGGAGGGAAAACTCGAGCAGGGCCATCAGAAGCGGCTGGAGCGCTACCGGAGTAAAGGCACGGAAAAGGCCGATGCTTACGTCAAAATCCTCGAGGATATAGAGTTGACCGGGGCCAAGCGGTTTACCACCCTGTGCAAGCTGGCCAGCATGGAAGCGGCATGGGCGTTTCTGGCGGCGACCAACGTGTTTCTCTACAGCCGGGTAACGGCGGCCTTTTTGAATAAAGGTAAGACCCGCGAGGGCGATGCGCCCGATCCGGTCGAGAGCGAACAGCAATTTGTGGCAAAGGCCGGCACGGCGCCTGAGCAGGCCCATAGCGCCGTACAGGATTTATACCTGATGAACGGGCAGGCTTCGACCGTTAATCCGGCGACGGCTATTGCGCCGCAAGCCGGTTCCGATCATCAGGGCGTGACTCGCGCCAATGCCGCAAAGGAACTGCTCGGCGACAGCAAGGCAGCGGATAAAGACGACCAAAAGAAGCCGTTTGCCACTTTCTCGGATCGCGCCGGGGCTGATGCCGACTTGCTGCAGCCTGCGCGCAGTTGATTCCTGTTTACTCTCCTATTATTTTGGAAAATTGTTACGTGGAATGACAATAAATTGCGTTTTTAGTCCTTATTCGCATTCCATTTCATAAGCAAAACGGTGAATAGCAGGTAACCAGAACGTTCATTCACAAGATTTTCGAGATCGGGTTTTACGTGTGCCGGAACATGGCGAAGACAGCACGGCGATTGTGAGACCGAAGTAAGTGTGCGCTGGGTTGATGAGGTCAAGCGCCGTTTCTAGCTGTGTTGCTTCCGTACCAACACACGACACCATAACACACTGAAAACATGGTCGGGGCGAGAGGATTCGAACCTGCGACCCTCTGCTCCCAAAGCAGGAGTTTATAGCTTTTACCCATTATCACCGTTTGCTACTGATTATGACTATTAGCAGAAAATCAATAAGATAATTATTATCCGGTTGTTACTCCTTATGTTCTTTTATGAACTGTTTTGATTCCTGTTGCGACTTATATGCGACTTAGGATACAGTCTCTATCACTAGAGAATCAGCCATTTTTGAATTTTCTATGGTCATAATTTGCGACTTGGAAAGGGGAATATATGCCAAAGCTAACCAAAAGACTGGTGGAGTCTGCTACGCCGGAAGCCAGGCCGATTGTGCTGAACGATACGGAAATCAAGGGGTTTCAGTGCAAAATCTCTCCGGCGGGGAAGCGTACCTATCTGCTCTACTACCGCACACAGGAAGGGCGCGAGCGTCGGCCAGCGATTGGCGAGCATGGCAAGATTACCTGCGAACAGGCACGTGATATTGCCAAGGACTGGCTGGCGCGGGTGCATCGGGGGGAGGATGTTTCCAAGAGCAGACAGGAGGCGCGGAAAACCCTGACACTGACGGAGTTTGTGGAAATCTATGCCAAGCGGCATGTGGCGGGCATGAAACCGAATAGCCAGAAGGAAGATGCGCGGATGTGGAGCAAGTATATTCTCCCCGTGCTGGGCGGTACGCGCTTGAATGTGTTGACGCGGCGGGACGTGGACAGGCTGCACCAGCGTATGAGGGACACGCCCTATATGGCGAACCGCGTATTGGAATTGATGCGGCGAGCCTTTAACCTTGCGGCGGAGTGGGGATATATGGACGGGGAGAACCCGTGCCGCCATGTCAAAAAATTCAAAGAGCAATCCCGCGAACGGTTTTTATCGGCGGAAGAAATGGCGCGGCTGGGGGAAGCCTTCCAGCAGTGCGAGGCGGAGCAACTGGAAAGCCCGCAAGTGCTGCTGGCGCTGCAACTGCTTATCTACACCGGATGCCGCCGTAATGAGATTCTGGAATTGCGCTGGGACTGGATAGACTTTACCCACAAACGGATTAACTTCCCTGACTCCAAAACGGGCAAGAAAACCCTCGATCTGAATGACGCGGTGATAGAATTGCTGCACAAGGTGGAGCGCGTAGTCGGCAACCCGTATGTGATTGTCGGCAAGAACGGGCAAAAGCATCTGGTGAACCTGCGCAAGCCGTGGCAACGCATTCTGAAACGCGCCGGACTGGAAAACATCCGGCTGCATGATTTGCGGCATTCCTTCGCCAGTGTGGGCGCGGCGAGCGGGTTAAGCCTCCCCATGATTGGTAAGCTGCTCTCCCATAAGCAAGCCACTACTACGCAACGCTACGCCCATTTGACGGGGGAGGCGGTGCGCGAAGCCTCCAATATCGTGGGGAACAATATCACGGCGGCACTGGAAGGCAAAAAGGCGGATGTATTTGAACTGCGGAAGGGGTAGCATGTTTTGTTATCTGTTGTTGTCCTATAACGTCCAGCGTTATCCGCTTGCATCCTGTAACGTCCAGCGTTATAATCCGTTATGATTATTGATTTTGCTTGCAGAGAGACAGAAAAGCTATGGCGCGGGGAAGCCTCCCGCCGTTTGCCCTCTGACATTCAGCAAGTGGCGCGGCGCAAACTCAGGATGCTGAATAACGCCCACGCCATTGAGGATTTACGCATCCCGCCCAACAATCGGCTGGAAAAGCTGAAAGGCAACCGGGCGGGGCAATATAGCATCCGCATCAATAACCAGTGGCGCATTTGCTTCCGCTGGGATGATGAAGCGGCGCATGACGTGGAAATTGTGGACTATCATTAAAAGGATAAGGGAGGCAGGTTATGGCAAAGAAACTGAATAACATTCACCCCGGCGAGATATTGCTGGAGGAATTTCTGCAACCGCTGGAAATTTCACAGAATGCGGCGGCGCGGGCTATGGGCGTTCCGCCCCGGCGCATCAATGAAATCTGCTTGGGTAAACGCGCCGTCACTACGGATACGGCTATCCGTCTTTCCCGCTTCTTTGGCACAACCGCTTACTTTTGGCTGGGGCTGCAAAACGACTACGATCTGGAGGAAAAGCAGAACAAAGGCGTGTACCGCCAGATTACGCGGTATGAGGCAGAAGCGAGGACGTGATGATACGGGTTCCCCTACGCTTAGGGGTAGGTTTTACTGATGATGCAGCCCCGATAACTCACGGCGTGCGGCTTCGGCGAGAAAGGCAGAGCGGGATTCATACTTGCCGGACTGTACGAGGTTGTCGATATACTTCACGAGGCTGCCGTCCAGCGTCACATTGAAGCGGCTCTTGCGGGGTTTTACATCCACGTCCACCAGCGCCACAATCTCCCCCGGCTGTACGCCTAAATCCCCGTGACAGGCCGGAGACTCAATATCCTCGCCGTCCGCCAGCATTCCCTCCAGATGCAGGGACAGCGCTTCCTGCGCCATGAACAACGCTTCCTGCACCGTGTCGCCCACGGTGATGCAGCCCGGAAACTGCGGAAAGCGCACCCCGTAGCCTTCCTTGTCGTTGCCTTCCAGAATCGCCTGATATTGTGCCATGATGCTTATCTCCAACCTGCCTGTTTCTCAATCGAACGCAGTGTCCCCGGCTTCACGTCCTTCTTCGGATGGGGAACCGTCACCCGCCCCGGCTTTGCCGGATGGGTAAACTGGACATGGCTGCCTTTCTGTGCCGCCTTAACCCAGCCGTCCTTTTCCAGCCGCCGGATGATTTCCCTGCTGTTCATGTGTATATTATACACACTCTATAACAAACCGCAACCACTGCTCATTACCACTAGTAGCTAATCATAATCCGTGAAACCACAACCCATTGAATGTTAGCGGGTAATGCTCTATATTATTCCGGTCTCCTGTAAGAACAGGAGTAACACGCAAAAAGTGTGATGACGTGAGATAAGAAGATAATGATGCAGGAGGTGTTACTGTCATGAGAAGAGTTCCCCTAGACTTAAACCCTGTGGGCGCTTACATCAGCGCTATGAAAATCTATAGCCTAATGATTTACCCTGATAATATAGAAAAGCGCAGCGAACTATGCGTTGCGCTGGTTGCAAGTGGCTCTATGGAGGAGATGCGCCGAAGAAGCACTGGCGTTATCCATCTTGAGGATTGGATGTATGATGACAAGGAAAAAGGCATTCGCTTTATTTTTCATAACAAGAAGGAAATTTTAGAGAGAAAACATCTAGGGTTTCTTGCAAGTGGACAAATGTGGCGGCTCTGGGTTCTGAGGAGTCACTATGAATCAACGCTTGCCGATGCCACTGGCAACAAAAAATCATTGGAGAATGATCGCCGACTAAAGCCAAGCGCACGGGATATGCGGGATTTGTTTTTCATGGATAATAGTCGTTATGAAGAAAAACATAATGTGAGGTTTGGAAAATACAGCGACAAGGAGTTACGCGCTGCATGGAAACTAATGGAACCCGTTGCCCATTTCTGGGCGGCAGAAGATTTCATGACCAGCCATGAAATGAAGCGCCGATTGCAGGAAAGTAAGGAGGCTCTTGAGAAAGAGAATGGGACTAGGAGCATGGACGAAGAAATTTCACGACAGCTAGGTGCTTTCCTTCGTACGTCCAAATCGCTGTTGTTTCAGTGTGCCGATGTAATCCCGCATGGTGAAGAATCTCCTGTTTTTGATACAAGCAAGGCATTCTGGATTGATTCAGAGAATGATGAATGGCTAGGCAAGGTAGAGCCTTTCCAGAAAATGGACGGGGTGTTTCGCGGGGCAATAAAACGGTGGCGTGACGAAGCAAGGGGGGCTGCTCATAAGGGAAAGAAGAAAGCTCTCGCCCATTCAAATGCGAAGTGCATAACATCTGTGGTAAATCAATTACCTCACATAAGTGATATATAACAACAACATATAATAGACCTCAGCAACAGGTCGTGCATAATGGATTCCGTTGGCAATCATTACAACGGAGTTAAAACATGCAACATTCCATCACCGCTACCGAACGGCTCTTGAACGAACACGAAGCCGCCGAAATCCTGCAAATCAAAGTTTCCACGCTGCGAAGCTGGCGCGTCAAAGGCGGCAAACTGCCTTTCTCGCGGATTGGCGGGCGTATGATCCGCTATCATCCCGCAGACATACGAAATTTCATCGAAGCCTCCAAGTCCACCTCCACTACGGAGGCCGATCATGCGTAAACCTCTTCACTGTCATTATTGCGAGCGTGCGCCGGAGTTTCAGGCCGGGGCGTTATGGGCCGATTTATTGCGGCCACATTCGGCGCGGGGACAAAAACGCCTGATTCTGGCGCTGCGGCGCGATTATTGCCTGAGCGACTGGCAGGCCAATGTCTTGTTTGAGTATTTCAATCTGGCGGAGGCATGATGCTGACGCTTCCGAAACAGCCGGGTGAGGACGTGGTGCGAATCAAGGTGGCGCTGCTTTCCCGGCTTGACGGGCTGGTAGAATATTTTTTTGCCGCTCGTTCTATTATCCGCACGCCGCACGAATACCGCATTGGCAATAACGGCAGCCTGTCCATCCGCCGGGGTGACGGCGCGTTTTTCGATCACGAAACTACCGAATGCGGCGATATTCTGGCATTGATCCAATACGCACGGCGCTGCGGCTTCCGCGAAGCGCTGCAATGGGCGCAATCCTACGTTGGCGGCGCACCGGTGACGGCTTGCTTTACCGAGGCCGGAAGCCAGCGCCGGACGCAACAGGCGGATGACCGGGACAAGCGGCGGCGGGAGAAGGCGCTTGCCCTGCTGGCGCGTCGCAAACCGATTGCCGGCACGCTTGCGGAGCGTTACCTGCGGGAGCATCGGGGCATCACCCTTGCCCCCCTGCCGGATTGCCTCGCATTCCTTGAGCGCGTCCATAACCACACTGCTCCCGGCTTCTTCCCCGCGATGATTGCCCTGCTGGTGAACCTTCGGGGCGAGGCGATGGCCGCGCATGTGACCTTTCTCGACCCGGACAGCGGCGGCAAGATTACCGGCGTGGGTATCAAGCCCCGCTTGATATTCGGGCCATGCCGGGGCGCGGCGATCCACCTGGGCGAAGCAACCGACCGGTTGATTGTCGCCGAAGGCGTCGAGGACGGTTTGAGCCTGCTTGAAGCCTGCCCCGGCTGGCCGGTATGGGCGACGGGGGGAATTTCGGGGCTGTTGAATATCGTACTGCCGGAGCGTGTGCGCGAAGTCGTCATTGCGGCGGATGCGGACGGGCCGGGATTGCGGGCGGCGTACCGGCTTGTCGAACGGCTCACCCGTGAGGGGCGCACGGTGAAGATTGCCCTGCCGCCTGCCGGATTCAAGGATTTTAACGCGGCGCACATGGCCGGGATCAAAGAAAAGGCGACCGTTTAAGGTCGCCGGGAGAAAATCGAAATGTTGAAAGACAATACCATGAAGAAAGAGGATAATACAATCGGCAGTACCCTTGCTGAAAGTGTGATTGCCGATGCGGTGAACGGGGCAGGCATACATAACCCGGAACCAAAACGCACTGTTTTACCAACACTCGAAATTCATGATTTTTTAGCACAGGAGATTCCGGCGCGGGAAATGATGATGAAACCCTTTTTACCCAAAAAGGGGCTGGCGATGCTCTATGCTTACCGTGGCTTGGGCAAAACATGGCTGGCGCTCAATATCGGCTATCATGTGGCGGCGGGTGGAACTTTCATGCACTGGGAATGCCCGAAGCCGGGAAGGGTATTATATGTAGATGGTGAAATGCCCGCCGTGGTGTTGCAGGAGCGGCTGGCACTGATTGTTAAAAGCGCCGATAAAACCCCGCAATCCGGCATGTTCAGGCTGCTTTCTCAGGATATGCAGACCGACGGCATCCCCGACCTGACGACCCCGCAGGGGCAGGCCGCTCTCGACACCGACAACGCTGACCTCATTATTCTCGACAACCTCAGCACCCTGTGCCGTACCGGGCGGGAGAACGACGCTGAAAGCTGGCTTCCCATGCAGGAATGGGCGCTCAGGATGCGGAGGGCGGGCAAGTCCGTCCTGTTTGTGCATCACTCGAACAAGAACGGCGGGCAGCGGGGCAGTATCCGTAAGGAAGACGTGCTTGATACCGTCATTGCCCTGAAGCAGCCGCAAGACTTCAATCCCGCCGATGGTGCGCGGTTTGAAGTCCATTTTGAGAAGGCGCGGGGATTTTACGGCGATGACGCGCAATCTTTCGAGGCAAAACTAACGAAGGGAATAGACGGCGCGGCTATGTGGACAGCCACACCACTGGAGGACACCCGCCTGAAAAAGATTGTGGAGTTGAAAGAACTCGGCATGACGCAACGGGAAATTGCCACCGAAATAGGCATCGGCGTTGCTACGGTAAACCGAGACTTGAAACGCGCAGAAGAGGAGAAGAAGTCATGATGACACCGGGATATGAAAGTCCTGTTCCACCGTTCCACGCTCTAGGGAATGGAACAGTGGAACATGGGAGAGAGGGGGGGAACGTGACTCGGAACGAACACGGAACAATCAGTCTGAAAGCCTTGGCTGACAAGGTTTTGACGCGGAACAAAGAATGGAACAAAGCTGGAACAACAGCAAAAAACGATGGAACAACGATGGAACAGCAAATATCCTTCGTGGAACAAAACCCCCTTGAAGTCACGACCGCCTATGAACTGGAAGAACGCGCCGCGATCATCGAGTATGAGGCCGGTATTCCCAGCGAATGGGCGGAAGCGTTTGCGCGGGTGTGCTGCATGGAAAAGCCCGCTTCGATCCCGGCGTCGAACTGGCAACGGATTATCGGCAACACCGGGCGGATGCTCGATCACCCGGAGCATATCAGGAGCTTTGAGCGCCACGGCTGGGCGGTGGGCGATATATTCGGTGTTCACCCCGGCGCGCCGGAACGGAGGCAGGACGCCAAGGGCTTGCTGCTTCTGATGCAGGAAGGCGAAGTTATCAGCATCATCAATGAGCAGGTCATCGGGCTGCAACGCACGGGCAGCGGCGCGCTGCTGTGCTATTATCGGCCCCGGCCTGTATCGGCGGAAAGGGCGATGCTATGGGAACTGAGATAAACGACGCGCCTGAAAATACAGGTCAAAAACAGGCAGGAAAGTTTCAAGCGGGACAGTCGGGCAACCCGGCGGGCAAGCCCAAAGGGGCGCGGCATAAAACCACGCTGGCGGTGCAGGCGCTGCTGGACGGCGAGGCGGAGGCCATATC
>JAKFYP010000029.1 GCA_021730835.1 Alphaproteobacteria bacterium | reverse complement strand
AATCACCACATCCTTTTTATGCTCGACCAGCCGCTTGGCTTTTTCGATGACGATTTCCGCCAGTTGCACATGACGATGAGCCGGTTCATCAAAAGTCGAGGAAACTACCTCACCTTTGACCGAGCGCTCCATATCGGTGACTTCCTCGGGGCGCTCGTCAATTAACAGCACAATGAGAAAACATTCGGGGTGATTTTCCGTAATCGAATGGGCGATGTTCTGAAGCAATACGGTTTTTCCGGTGCGCGGCGGCGCGACGATAAGAGCGCGCTGGCCTTTACCCAGCGGCGAGATCAGGTCAACCACCCGGCAACTCAGATCGTCATCCGGCGCATTTTCAACCTCGAGCATAATCCGCTGATCGGGATAAAGCGGGGTTAAATTGTCAAAATTGACTTTATGGCGGGATTTTTCCGGCGGATCGTAATTAATGCTTTCAACCTTGACCAGCGCGAAATAGCGTTCGCCTTCTTTGGGTGCACGCACTTCGCCTTCGACCGTATCGCCGGTACGCAGGCCAAAGCGCCGCACCTGATTGGGCGAGACATAAATATCATCCGGCCCGGCGAGATAATCGGCCTCGGGCGAGCGCAGAAAACCGAACCCGTCAGGCAGAACTTCGATAACACCGCCGCCTTTGATCGGCTCGCCGTTTTCGGCTTTTTTCTTCAGGATGGCAAACACCATATCCTGCTTGAGCATGCCGCTTGCGCCTTCTATTTCCAGACTTTCCGCCATCTCCAGCAATTCGTCAGGACGCTTCTTCTTGAGTTCTCTCAGTTCCATAGGGAAATCTTCTTTATGAATGATAAGGATAAAGGATAAAAAATCGGGCAGAAAAGAAAGTGCGAGACGCACGCCCGTATTCAGACAGGCATCAAGATAAACATTTTATGAACGGAGGTCAACGATTTTGAAGGGTTTTTAGTATTTTATAGTGTTTCCAATTATTTTCTATACAGAAAATAATTGGGTTACGCTGCGGAGTGGCGGGTTGGCAGTCGCCAACCGGTCATTCCAAATCCTAAAAAATTATTTGGGATGACCATAGCACCGTTTTCAGCTTAAAAAGGCTTCAATACCACAAGAAAGACGATTAAAATCATCAGAATGGTCGGTAGTTCGTTGATCTTGCGGAAATACGCATGATCTTTTTTGTTTTCATCACGATAGAATTGCTTGCGATGGAAGGAAAATAACCCATGTACCCCACAGAGCATCAGCACCAGCAAGATTTTCACATGAATCCACACGCCTTTATCCGCAGTGCCATATCCGCCCATCACCATCAGGATAATACCGAGAATCAGCGTCACCATCATCGCCGGATTCATAATGTAGCGCAGCAACCGGTATTCCATGCGCTTAAACAACTCTGAAGTATCCGATCCCGCCTGCGTTTGCGCATGATAAACAAACAGGCGTGGTAAATAGAGCATGCCTGCCATCCATGCTATCACTGCGATGAGATGCAACGCCTTGAGGATGAGATACAACTCAGGCGGCATCGGCCAACGCTTCCGGCAGGCTGACCGCGCTATTCGGGCAACCGCTATGGTTATGCGGACAGATACGCTCCCCCGTCTGCGAACGGATGCCGCCGCAATGATTTTCATCGAGACAAAGCGATTGCAGCGCCGTGATAAACAGGGGATGGACGCCGGGTGTCGGAATGCGATACCAGCCCGGAACACCGCTTTCTTCAGCCAGTTTTTTATATTCCATATCAAGCTCAACCAGTGTTTCCGAATGTTCGCTGACAAACGCAACCGGAACCAGCATGACCGGAACGGCGTCTCTTCCCGCCCGGCGGATTTCATCTTCGGTGGATGGCCCAACCCATTTGAGCGGCCCGACCCGGCTCTGGTAGCAAATGCGGTAATCCAGCCCGGGGATCGCCAGCAGGCGGAGGATTTCCGTTACCGTCTGCTCGACCTGCCAGACATAGGGATCACCGCTTCTGACGATTTTTTCCGGCAATCCGTGAGCGGAAAAAAGAATACGGGGATTTCCCTTTTCCGTGGACTGGAAATAGCGACTGCGAATCGCATCAACATGTGAGGCGATGAAATGCCGCTCAGTCGGATAACAGCAAATGGCGCTGGTTGGAACATCCATTCCCTGTTTTTTTGCCTGCATCTGCCATTCCTGCAATGAGGAGGCCGTTGTAGTCGTGGAAAATTGCGGATAAAGCGGTAGAAGAATGACCTGATCCGGCTCATAATATTTCACTTCGGCTACCGTTATTTCGGTCATTGGATACCAGTAGCGCATGGCAATGAATATTTTTACCTCTCCATGCGCCTGAAGTGCTTTTTCCAATGCCTGCGCCTGTTTTTTCGTTTCATCTAAAATCGGTGATCGCCCGTCAATCTTGCTGTAGATTTCCTGCGCTTTTTCCTCGCGCCGCGCCGCAATCAGCCGCGCCAGAGGATGCCTGAGAAACCCGGGAAGCCGAATGATATTTTTATCGGAAAACAGATTATACAAAAACGGTTTTACTGCTTCCGGGCTATCCGGCCCGCCGAGATTAAACAGCACAATAGCGGTTTTTTTTCCTTGCGTTATGGCTGCCATTGGCGAATCATCTCCGAGATTTTCTGCACATGCGCCGGAGTGGTATGGGGAAGGATGCCATGCCCGAGATTAAATATAAACCGGCGTCCCTGCATTGCACGCAAAATGCCTGTCGTTTCTTTTAGCGCCGCCTCTGCATCGCTGGCAAGGAGAATCGGATCGAGATTGCCTTGCAATACACAATCGGGGGAAATCTCCCGCGCCACTTCCGCCAGCGTCACTTCCGTACCAAGGCTGAGGCCGTCAACGCCGGTTTTTTCCACATATGCAGCGTAACCGTCCATCAGGTTTCGGGGAAAACCGATAATGGGAAGCGCTGGGAATTTCTGTTTTACCGCTGCGATAATCCGCTTTGCCGGTTCGTATACCAGCGCATCCCGCGCTTCTTTTGGAACCAGCCCCGCCCAACTGTCAAAGAGTTGGAGGACATCCGCGCCCGCCCCGGCTTGCGCGATGAGATGCGTGGTAATAGCCTCTTCCAGATGCGCGACAATTCCAGCCATCCGCGACGGATCCGATTTCGCCATATCGCGGGTTTTTGGAAATTCTCCGCCGCCTTCGCCGTCGATCATGTAGCAGGCCAGTGTCCAGGGCGCTCCGGCAAAGCCGATCACCGCTTTTTCCGGCGATAATAATTCCCGCACCTGACGGATGATCGTGTAAACCGGCGTGAGTTTTTCGCTACTCAGCTTTTGCAGCGTACCGGCATCTTCAATAGCTTGCAGCTTCGGGCCTTCTCCGGCGACAAAACATACCTCTACGCCTATTGCGTCGGGTATTACCAGAATATCCGAGAAAATCACCGCAGCATCCATATCAAAACGGGAGATAGGCTGCATCGTGACCGCAACCGCTTTTTCAGGATTATAGCAAAAACTGAGAAAGTCAGGGCAGGTTTTGCGTATTTCCCGGTATTCCGGCAGGTAGCGTCCAGCCTGCCGCATGAACCAGAAAGGAGGACGGAGAGCAGGAGGGCCACAGAAGGTATTTAAAAAACGAGAAGTCATCTTTTATATTTTATAATTTTAAAAAGAATATTGGTAGTAGATGATGGCAGATAGAAAAAGGAGGATTCCCGCTTTTCGGTTGTTTTTCCACAGTTTCATGCACAACTAGACATACGCTTATGATGGGGAGAAAAAAGAGAAGTATTATGTCATAATATTGAGTTAAAAGATAAAATACGGAAAGTGAAACAGGAGAAAGAAATTCTTTCCCACGCAGATGAAGATAGGTTTAAAAATAATGCACAGGCAATAAAGGCGTGGGTAATACCGGTATGAAAAAAGAAGAGAGGGGAGAAATACGGACGAATGAGATGTTCACGAATATACCGGGTAGTTATACACAGGCTTGTAAGGATGTTTTGTCGGTCATGAGGCTGAGGCATTGCTGGTAAAATACCAGAGAAGGGGAAGAAGTGCGCTTGAGCTTCATCTCAAGCGCCAGCATATCACCCAGCAGAGAGGAAAGCTTTTGCGGGTCATAAAGCGATATCTTTTTAAGAAACATTTTTTCCTGTTTCCAGAAAATGCGAAGTTTTTTTATCAGCGCTTCATCGCTGATGCCCTGTGATTTCAATATCACTCCCTGCATCAGCGATTCCCCATGTCGCGCTAGTGCCCGTGAGGCGACGACCGGATTTTCCCCGGTCAGAAAAAGTTTTTCGCAGATGGCCAGAAAGGATTCACATTTTTTGAGATAAAACGCGGTGCATAATTCGTCGAAATAATCCGCTGTATTGCCGCCGGTCAGCAATTTTGCGTCATCGAGTGTCAACTTCCCGCCTTCACCCAGATAAAGACATATTTTTTCCATCTCACTTTGCGTCACGGCACTGTCATTGCCGAATTCGGCAACCAGCCAGTCAATACCGGAGCGATCATAAGCGATTTTTTCCTGCCGGAAGCGCTCGGCAATTTTCCGGCGAATCTCCTTATCGTCATCGCGGTAACAGGCCAGCGCTGTGGCGCGCTTGTCTTTTTCAAACAGTAATCGCAGCGAAGAACGGGCCGGTAATTCCCCGGCGGTGACAATCAGCGCGTTGGCGCAAGGGGGAGTTGCAAGGGCTTCTTTGAGATATTTCGTAAGTTTGTCGGTGGCATGCTCGATTAAGGTAACCGGCGCTTCGCCGATTAAGGAAAGCGAGGAGAGTGCCTCAAAAAGCCGCGACGGCTCGCTGATGATTTCCTCCTGCCGCAGATGTATCAGCGACATAGAGTCAGCAGGCAGGCGAATGAGGGATTTCAGCAGGCGATTCCGTGTCTCACGGTTTTTTCCTTCATCTGCGCCGTAAATCAGGGTGAAAGGCGTTTTTCCCGGCGAAGCGAGAAAATCCGGTACTTGCCGGGCGGTAAGCTTCATGGCGTATCCGTCAGGCGGGCGGCCAGCACCAGCGCGTAATCATGGGCAATCGCCTCTATGCCGCGTTTTACCGCATCCTGCGCCCCGATATAAGAGGAATAATCCACATCGGAAATATTATAGTAATTGGTGCGCGTCAGGCTATTGGTCTCCACAACCGAGCCATCGTCGATTTTTTTGAGTGTGTAGGGTGAGCGGATCAGGACGCGATAGCGGCTGGCCGTGCCGTCCGGCTCGATGATGACCGGGACGGCCTCGATTTCGATACTTGCTTCAAGAAGATAGCGTTTATCGCCTGAGGATTGCGGATCCAGCGTGTCTTCCAGCGTAATTTGCAGAATTTGCCCGTTTCTCCCTTCTATCGGCGCGACTTCAATCGCGGACAGGCTGACGGAGGATTGCGTTGTGCGTTCTGCATGCACCGGCTGGAAGCCGCATGCGGTAGCCAGCAAGCAACAAAAAAGCCCGATTTGTTTTTTATGCGGTAACCACATTGACCAGCCTGCCGGGTACGATGATGATTTTCCTGATTTCCCTGCCTTCAATGAAATCACGGATTTTCTCCTGCGCCAACACTTCTTTTTCCACCGTTTCACGCGGTGTCTCCCGTGCCAGCTCCATTGTGCCGCGCATCTTGCCGTTGACCTGAATGGCGAAGGTTATGGTTTCTTCAACCAGTAATGCCTTGTCGGCGACCGGCCAGAGTTGTTCAGCCGCCAGCCCCTGCCCGCCGAACGCCTCCCACATCTCCTCCGCCAGATGCGGCGTGAAAGGTGCGAGCAGAATGATCAGGGTGGAAAACGCCTCGCGCATGGCCAAGTGAAACGAAGCATCGGTATTTTGCTGTTCCTCGCCCATCAGGTTGGTTAATTCGCGGATGCGGGCAATCGCCTTATTATAGTGAAACGCTTCGATATCTTTTGTGACGCCGTCGATGGTCGCATGGGTTTTTTTACGCAATGCCTGCGCTGCCTCGCTGAAGCTGGCAGGCATTGCAGGAGGTAGCTTTTCAAAGGAAGGAAGGGCATCGTGCAGCAGACGCCAGATGCGATTGAGATAGCGCCACGCGCCCTCGATTCCGGCATCCGTCCATTCGAGATCACGATCCGGCGGGCTGTCGGATAACATGAACAGGCGGGCGGTATCGGCTCCGTAGCCTTCAATGATACGGCGCGGGTCAACCGTGTTTTTCTTTGATTTGCTCATTTTCTCCGAGCGCCCGATCATCACCGGATGGCCGGTTTTTTCTTCAATTGGCGTGCCGTCTTCGCGTTTGATCAGCTCATCGGGAGATATCCATTTGCCCTCAGAGTTGCGGTAAGTCTCATGGCAGACCATGCCCTGCGATACCTGCCCGGTAAACGGCTCACTTACCTCAAGATAACCCAGATCACGCAAAGCCCGGGTAAAAAACCGCGCATAGAGCAGATGCAGTACGGCATGCTCGATTCCGCCGATATAACAATCAACCGGCATCCAGTAGGCGCAGGCGTCCCTGTCCAGCCCTTGAGGTGCGTGTGGGCTGCAAAACCGGGCGAAATACCACGAAGATTCAAAGAAAGTATCAAACGTATCCGTTTCACGTCTTGCCGGTTTGCCGCAATCCGGGCAAGCGGTATGCTTCCAGTTCGGATGGTGTTCCAGCGGGTTGCCGGGTTTGTCGAAGCTGACATCCTCGGGCAATGTCACCGGCAGTTCGTGCTCCGGTACGGCGACGATGCCGCAGGATGCGCAATGAATCACCGGGATCGGGCATCCCCAATAGCGCTGGCGGGAGATGCCCCAGTCGCGCAGGCGAAAATTGATTTTCCCCTCGCCGTGGCTATCTTTCTCCAGTCGCCGGATGATCTCCCGTTTGGCGGCGGTGGTTTCCATGCCGTTGAGAAAATCCGAATGGATGAGGTGGCCGGGGCCGGTATAAGCCTCGTTTTCCACCGTGATTTCCGTATCTTTGGGAGAAACGACCGTGGTAACCTCCAGCCCGTATTTACGTGCAAAATCAAGGTCGCGCTGGTCATGGGCCGGACAGCCGAAAATCGCGCCTGTGCCATATTCCATCAACACGAAATTGGCGATATAGACGGGAAATGTCTGATCCAGAAACGGATGGCGCACGCGCAGGCCGGTATCGAAGCCGCGCTTTTCCGCCTTTTCAATGGCTTCTTCGCTGGTTCCCAGCCGGGCGCATTCCCCGATAAAGGAGGAGGCCTCAGGGTTTTCCGCTGCCAGCCGGGTTGCCAGCGGATGATTGGGAGAAATACCGCAAAATGACATGCCAAAGATTGTATCGGGGCGGGTGGTATAGACTTCAAGCCGCTCACTTAAGCCTTCGATGACGAAACGAATCATCGCGCCTTCCGAACGGCCTATCCACTTTTCCTGCATTGTGCGCACCCGTGCCGGCCAGCCGTCGAGTTTTTCGATGGAGGCCAGCAGGTCTTCGGCGTAATGCGTAATGCGCAAAAACCATTGCGACAGGGTTTTACGCTCAACCGGCGCGCCCGAGCGCCAGCCTTTGCCGTCTACGACCTGTTCATTGGCCAGCACGGTTTGATCGACCGGATCCCAGTTGACCAGCGATTCCTTGCGGTAAGCCAGTCCTTTTTTCCATAGCTCAAGGAAGAATTTTTGCTCATGACGGTAGTAATCCGGATGGCAGGTGGCGAATTCGCGCTCCCAGTCATAGGACAGGCCGATACTCCTGAGTTGCTCGCGCATGGTATTGATATTCTGATATGTCCAGATGGCGGGATGGATTTTTTTTTCCATCGCCGCGTTTTCAGCCGGCAGGCCGAACGCATCCCAGCCCATCGGGTGCAGCACGCTGAAGCCGCAGGCGCGCTTGTAGCGGGCCAGCACATCGCCCAGCGTGTAATTGCGCACATGGCCCATATGAATGTTGCCGGAAGGGTAGGGGAACATTTCCAGCACATAATATTTCGGTTTGCTCTTGTCCGAAGCGGCGGAAAACAGGGCCTTCTCCTGCCAGCGCTGTTGCCATTTCGGCTCCGATTCCCGGAAATTATAGCGGCTTGTCATCGGAAATTATTTCGCTTCCTGCTTCACCCGAAGCTGGCGGGCCCGGGTGAGGATCGTGTTTTCAAGGTCGCGGGCTACGGAAGGATTGACGGCAATATCCATCCATTCGCCGGTTTTCTGGCGCTGCTGCTTGAACAGGGAAATCTTGATGCCGTCAGCGCGCAGGCTGCGGTCTAAAATCAGAGCGGTCACTTTGAAGCGTTCGCCAGAGGTGGCCGGGTCTTCGTACCAGTCGGTGATGATCACGCCGCCAAACGGATCCGCCGAAGTAAAGGGCATAAACGACAGGGTATCGAGTGTAGCACGCCAAAGAAAGCTGTTGACGCCAATGGGCGAAGCCGCAGCTTCTTTTTCCTCGTCATCGCCGCCGAACAAGGTCAGGCCTTCACCGGTCAGGCGGCCCCGTTCCTCTTTGCGGGTGCGCTCTTGATCTTCAGGATAGGAGGCGTCGCCGCTCAGACCGCAGGCGGCAAGATTCACAAGCAGGAAAAAAGCGGGGAGATGGAGGATAAATGAGCGCATGGCAGGTCATCCGGCGTTAAGATAGGAGGGTTCAGACAAACGAAAAGGGCGATGGTTTTGTACCATCGCCCTTCGTCGAACTCAAGGCTTTCAGATTAGAAAGCGAGCTGGGTTCCCAAAATAACGGCAGTGCCGTCATTCTCGAGGCCGCCAGCGGCCGCATCGAATTCATAGAAGCTGACTTCCGCATACGGGGTCAGGCCGGGAGCGGCTTTGTAATCCGCGCCGACAACCAGATTGCTGAAATCGTTCTCGATGCCTGCGCCGTCGATGGTGCTGTCAAGATAGGTGACAGAAGCGCCGAAGGGGCCGAAATCGTAAGCGCCACCCAGAGTCCAGTAGTCGCCGTCAACGGAAGAGACGAACAGGCTGTCATCCCAGTCCCCGTAAGAAGCGGCAACGCTGAAACCTGCATAGCCCAGCCATGCACCGATGTTCCATGCGCCGAGATCTTCAACAGCGGAAGATTCGGAATCACCGAACTGACCGGTAACGGAAGTGCCGAAGCCAACATCGTCCCACTGGCCTTCATAGCCCAGAGCGAGGTCGAAATTGTCACCGGACTCACCCAGAGTGGTATCGCCACGGGTCAGAGTCTGACCACGATCAGCCGAATCCGGAGCATAGCTTACGCCGAACTGGAAGCCGGAAAAGCGCGGGGAATAGTAGGTGATCTTGTTAGAGTTATCTGTCGTTTCGCCACCGAGCGCCAGAGTCGAGCCATGGCCAAGCGGCAGGGACGGGGTGGTGATGTAAGCGGAACCGGTCGGGTTGGCGAAATAGGTCCATGCACCGTCAATACCGCCGGTAGCGCGTGCGATATTGGACGCATCTACTTTCATGGTTTCAGCGGCGCCCTGATTGGAACCCAGCTCGAAGCGACCCCACGTGCCATCAAGGAAGATGTAGGTGCGGGAAGCGTTGAGGCCTTCGCCATCTGAATCCGCGGTAACATCGGCTTCCAGATCAATCACGGCACCATAGCCGAGACCGGCATCGGATTTGCCGTCAACCTGAATGCTGACCTCAGTGTCATTACGGAAGCCGTAATCACGCTGAGCAGCGTCAAGGTCGTCATCTACAATACCCGCCTGGAAGTCAATGAAGCCCCCAACGGTTACTTTCGGCGTTTCAGCGACAGCAGCGCCTGCGAAGAGCGCAACCGCACCGAACAAACCGGTCGTTCCGAGAAGAATTTTTTTCATAACGATCATCCTAAATCATTTATTATTCGGTTGAACACAATTTTCGGGCGCACCTGATGATGCGACCCTTGGCCCCATTAATATGATTTCCGGTCAGCTACGCAAGCCCCCCGGAAAAAAACAGGACGCGAGGGGCCCCCTTTTACATCTCTTGTTGCCTGATTACAACAACGAATTTATGCTGGGAGGGTAATTTTATTCCGCATGCAAAATATTGAATAACAATAATTATGGATGACAAAGTGGCGCAATACCGGGAAATTCAGCGCCGGATCAGGGATTTTGCGGTGTCGCATGGCTGCACGCCGCCTATACTGCTGAGTGCGAGCAAGGAGGTGGAGGCAGAACGACTGAAGCCGTATCTGGCGGCAGGTATGCGTCATTTCGGGGAAAACAGGGTACAGGAGGCACTCGATAAGTGGCCGGGCCTGATGGGGTGTTACCCGGATATTCGCCTGCACGCTATCGGGCCGCTACAATCCAATAAAGTACGGGATGCGGTAGCCCTGTTCGACGTGATCGAAACGATTAACCGCGATAAAATTGCCGGGCTGGTTGCGGATGAAGCGGTGCGGCAGGGGCGCAGGCCGGAATGTTTTATTCAGGTGAATATTGGTCGAGAGGAACAAAAATCTGGCATTGATGTATCGGAACTCGAACAATTTTTACTTCGCTGCCGGGATGTTCATGGTCTGAATGTCACCGGCCTGATGACGGTTCCTCCGGCTGAGATGGCTGCCGCTCCGTATTTTGCGTTATTGAAACGATGCGCGGATATGCTGGGGTTGAAGAAGATCAGCATGGGCATGAGCGGTGACTGGGAATCGGCAATTCGTTTCGGCTCTACGGAAATACGGCTTGGCACGGCATTATTCGGGCAACGCGGCTGAAATTAGACCATCTTCGCCAGCGTTCTGGAAAGATTTGCCCGTAGTTGCAGTGATTTTTCCGGATCGCTCAGGCCCAGCGAAGGGTCGCGTGCGGCTTCGAGCGGTAGCCCGGCGGACTCCGGTTGAACAGTAGGTGTTTGCTCTGCCGGTGTAGCAGGAACTTCCTGCGCGGCGGTGAGGACGGCTAGCAGGGCGGAGCCGTCATCGGCTCGTAATTTCTCCGGCGGCAGGGGTGCATAAAGGGCATCAGGTGTGCCCGGGCCGGTCATGCTTTCGGCAGCAGACATCAGAGCTGAGCCAACATCCTCACCCGTGGCGGATTCAAAGGCAATATTGGCGGCGGATGAAGCAAGCCCGGGAATCCCGCCGAGCACTCCGCCGCCGATCAGCCGTGCTCCGGCGCTGATGGCATCGCCGGTCGCAGCGCGGTAAAGCGTTGAAACGACAGGGATATGTTGCAGCGGGTTGATGAGATCCAAAAAATCATCCGCGCCGAATCCGTCGCCGCCCCACATGGAGGGGGCCTGAGGAGGCTGTTTTTGTTTGCCGTCAGGGATCAGGGCGTGGGCGTTGACATTGCTGATCGTGCTCATGGCCTATACCTTGTTTCCTAATATATAGTCATTCCACATAGGCATTCCCCCTATGTTGGAACGACAGGCTTGCGACCGCAAGCCTGCCGCTTATGCGGCATGGAGTTAGCCCATGCGGGGCTTAATACGGGAAATAAAGCAATTTATGTGCCAGAGTCGTTTTCAGGAGAGTGCCCGCAGCTTGGCTTCCGCCATTTCCAGCGCCCGGGCAGCGAGTGCTTTCGCCATATCATTCACTGCGTGATCCAGCGCATAGCGGGCATCACTGATCTCTTTTTCCACGCGGCTACGATCAAGTTGGGCCAATGGAGTCAGGCTTTCAGCCAGCACAGTGCACTTGTCTCCATGTGTTTCGGCATAACCGCCGGAAACAAAGAGTTTTTCTTCCGGCCCTCCCATGCGATGGATACTGAGAATTCCCGGGCGGATCATAGAGACAAACGGCATATGGTCTTTCAGAACGCCGAAATCACCCAACTCGCCGGGAATGACGATCATTTCCGCTTCACCGAAAGCGTAAAGCTTCTC
>JAKFYP010000172.1 GCA_021730835.1 Alphaproteobacteria bacterium | reverse complement strand
GCATACTCGCGCGCGAGTATGCTACATGAAGTGTCCCTTTTGCGGTCATTCCGATACGCAAGTTAAAGATTCGCGGCCCAGCGAAGATGGCGCAGCCATTCGCCGCCGCCGCTTCTGCCCCGAATGCGAATCGCGCTTTACGACATTCGAGCGTATCCAGCTTCGGGAACTGACCGTTATCAAAAAGGATGGTGAGCGCCGTCCGTTTGAGCGCGATAAAATCGCCCGCTCTATGATGCTGGCGCTGCGTAAACGCCCGGTGGATGCCGGAGAGGTTGAGCAGACCATCAACATGATTGTTAAGGCACTGGAAACTTCAGGAGAGACGGAAATCCCGGCAGCGCATATCGGTGAACTGGTCATGGAAGCGCTGAAAAAACTCGATACGGTGGCGTATGTGCGCTTTGCTTCCGTATATCGTGATTTCCGCGAAGCCAAGGATTTCGAGGATTTTGTCGAGACTATCGGCAATTTAAAGAAATAATGCCTAAGCCGCCCGGGCTTCAATACCGATTTCCTCAAGAAATGCGGCTTCTAGCGGCAAGTTTTTGTGCTTTTCGCGGAAGGCATGGGGGGGGCCGAGGAAGCGCAGAGTACGATCGTGCAACACCCCGATTCGCCCGCAGATTTCATCAATATCGGCCAAAATATGCGAGCTGAAAAACAGCGTGCGCCCGCCGTCACGGGCCGCCAGCATCTTGCGCTTGAGCAGGATGCGCGCCCGGGGATCCAGTCCACTCATCGGCTCATCGAGAATCAGCAGCGGCGCTTCGGACATAAAGGCTCCCAGCAGGCCCAGCTTCTGGCCCATCCCTTTGGAATAGGAGCCGACGCGTTTGCTCAGTGCCATCGGGGCAAGATCGAGGCTCTCCGCTTCGGCCTCGGCTTTGGCGTGGTCATAGGTGACGCCGTAGAAAGAAAGAGCAAGGGAGAGGTATTCCCTCCCCTTGAGATAACGTGAGGGCTGAAATTTCTCCGGCAGGTAGCTCAGGCGGCGGCGCGATACGACTTCACGCGAGGAGATGCCGAAGAGGAAACATTCCCCGCCATCGGCCTGATGCAAATCAAGAATGGCTTTAATCAGGGTGGTTTTTCCGATGCCGTTTAAGCCAATCAATCCGAAAATTTCTCCCGGTTCAAGGGCCAATGAAATGCTGTCGAGCACATTTTTCCCGCCATAGGATTTGCTGACCTGACGGACTTCCAGCGGCGCGGGAGAGGATGGTTGTTGCATGAAAACCACTCCAAAAGCAGGGGTATAATGCCGAATCATATCACCTTTGCTGCCGGGTTAAACAGAAATGTGAATAAACCGGCGGATAGCCTCGCTTAAAACCCGATGACGTGACTCTATTAATCAAATTCTAATAAAACAATGCGACACTGCGAGTATGAGCTTTCCTGGCCGCTATATGAATACGGACCCGAATGTGCGCTCTTCCGAAGGAGCGGCGGGCGTTCCTGCGTTGAGTGAAAATGACGTTGCATCTTTGCTGACAGGAGATCGGGATGCCGTCTTAAGGCATGAAAACGGGCGGGAAATGCCACCGCTCGCGATACCGGATGTTTCCGCCCTGCCCAAAGAGCATCAGGCAATTCTTCCTGGCGAAGGGGCCAAAAAACCGACGAATTCCGGACGAAAGCTGATTGGCGAACGGCTGATCGAAGGGGGGCTTGTCTCCAAAGACCAACTCCAGATTGCTTTGCAGGAGCAAAAAAACACGAAAAAACTAATCGGTGCGATTCTGGTGGAGATGAACTTCATCACGGAAAGCGCACTGGCTGAGTTTCTGGCGGAATCAACCGGCTCGCAGCGTTTCGATCCGAAAAAATCCATGCTTGACCCCTCGGTGACCAAGCTGATCCCAAAAGAAGTGGCGATGCGCAATAAAGTTATCCCGGTTTCAATGGATACGGCGGTGCATAAAATGGAATTGGCAATGGCCGATATTTATAACGTAGTGGCGATTGACCATGTGCGCCGCCATGTTCCGAAAAACACCCAGATTATCCCGCTTTACTGTACCGATAGCGAAATACAGGAGTTGATTGATCAGTATTACGATTATGAGGTCTCCATTGACGGGATTCTCAAAGAAATCGAGACCGGTATCCGCGAGCAGGATTCCCAGAAATTCCTCGACGGCAGTCAGGATAATTATGTCAACCCGACGGTACGTCTTGTCAACGCGTTGCTGATCGACGCTATCAAGATGGGCGCATCGGATATCCATTTCGAGCCGGAAGGTACGTTTCTGCGTCTGCGTTACCGCGTCGATGGCCAGATGTTACAGGTCAGGAGTTTTCACCGCGATTACTGGTCGGCGATCATGGTGCGGGTCAAAATTGTTTCCGGCATGAATATCGCCGAGACGCGCATGCCGCAAGACGGGCGCATTTCTTTCACCGCGATGGGCCGTGAGGTTGATTTCCGTGTGGCGACCCAGCCGACCGTGCATGGCGAGAATATCGTGATGCGTCTGCTCGATAAGAACAGTTCGCTGGTACCGCTCGATCAACTCGGATTCAGTGAACACAACATCACATTATTGAAAAAGCTGCTCAAACGGCCTGAGGGTATCATCATCGTCACCGGGCCGACCGGGAGCGGGAAAACCACGACACTTTATTCCGTTCTGAGCTTTATCAATACAGTGGAAAAGAACATCATGACGCTGGAAGACCCGGTGGAATATCAGTTGCCACTGATTCGCCAGACCCATGTCAAGGAAGGCTCGATGGATTTTCTGGCCGGGATCAAGTCGTTGATGCGACAAGATCCGGACATTATTTTTATCGGTGAGGTACGCGACGAAGAAACCGCGCTGATGGCGGTACGCGCCGCTATGACCGGGCATCAGGTATTCACCACGCTGCATACCAACGATGCGCTTGGCGTCATTCCTCGCCTAGGCGATATTGGCGTACCGGGGAACCTGTTGTCCGGATCACTGATCTGCGCGATGGCCCAGCGTCTTGCCCGAAAACTGTGCAGCAAGTGCAAGGAGCCTTATACTGCGACGGAAGAGGAATGCCGCTTGCTGGGCGTCAGCCCGGATAGCCCGCCGACGCTTTATAAGGCGGTGGGCTGCCAGACCTGCAGCTTCCGGGGTTATAAAGGCCGTACCGCCATTCTTGAAATCATGCGGGTTGACCGCGAAATGGATGAAATGATCGCTTCGGGTGCGCCGCGCACAACGATTTTACAGCATGCGCTGGATAACGGTTTCGTGCCGATGGCCGAGGATGGCATCCAGAAAGTGCTGGCAGGAGATATCTCGCTGGAAGAACTGGTAAACCGCATTGACATGACCGATCGTCTGTAAAGGAACAATTCTATGGGCTACACGTTCAATTATACCGCCATCAACGACCGGGGCCGCAAGCTCAGGGGTGAGATGATGGCCGATAACGAAGTCGATCTTGAAGCGCGCCTGCGCGAAGTTGGCCTAGATCTGGTGCAATACCGGGAAACAAGAGAGAAAAAAGCCTCATTTCTCGCCAAGGTAAAAAATAAGGATATGATCGTGTTCTGCCTGCATATGGAGCAGCTTGAGCGGGCGGGGGTACCAATTCATGATGCGCTGGCCGACGCCCGCGACGCCACTGATTCACCGAAACTCAAAGACGTGCTGACCAGCGTGTATGAATCGGTCAAGACCGGAGTCAGTTTCTCCGAGGCGCTGGGGATGCACCCCAACGTCTTTAATCAGGTTTTCGTCGGGCTGATCGCGGCGGGCGAGAAAACCGGAAATCTGGGCGAATCTTTCCGCAACCTGTCGGATCATCTGAAATGGACGAGCGACCTCAGGCGTAAAGTGCGCAAGGCGCTGAGCTACCCGATCGTGCTGTTTTTCGTCCTCAGCGGTGTGATTTCGGTGCTGATGCTTTATGTTGTGCCGAAGCTGGTGAAATTCATTCTTTCTCAAGGATTTACTATTCCTATCCACACCAAGGCGCTGATTGCGTTCTCCAATTTCTTCGGGCAATATTGGTGGCTTGTGCTCGGCGCACCTCCTATATTATTGTTCGCGTTCTTTATTTTCTATCGTTCATCGGACAAATTTGCATATCGGATTGACGCGATGCTGCTGAAAGTGCCGGTCATCGGGCCGACGGTGCGAAAAATCAATCTGGCACGATTTATTCACTTCTTCGCCGTGATGTTCAATAGCGGCATTGACATTCTCGATTCGCTGATTGCCGGCAAGGAAGTCGTGGGCAACCGCGTGTTGCAGGAATCCATAGATACCGTGCATCGCAGCGTTACTGAGGGGAACAAGCTGACCGATTCCCTGCGCATTTCCAACCAGTTTCCCAATCTGGTAGTGCGTATGTTCAAGGTTGGAGAAGATAGCGGAAATCTCAATGAGGCGCTGGAAAATATCAACTTTTTCTACCACCGGGAGGTTGATGACGCGGTAGACGGCATGGTCGGCATGATCCAGCCGATGATGACGGTCGTCATGGGAACCATGATTTTCTGGGTGATTGCCGCCGTTTTCGGGCCGCTTTACGAGTCTTTCAGCAAAATGGACTTCTGATACCAATTCACTTATCTTATCGGGTATCATAGAAAGTGAATTGGCAAGCACGACCGTGCGCCGCGCCTTATGGCGCGTAACCACGATCAATACTTCATTGATCGTGAAACGGTATGACGATCCGGCCTTATTCCTTATCCTGATTGAATTTCATGGAATTGTCACATCATTCCGCCGGTTTCCGTGGCATAATATAGAGTCATTCCGCTTTAAAACTTCCTGTAAAACCGGAACGACTAAGGCTTGCAACGCAAGCCTGCCGCTCGTGCGGCGAATGGCACGGAGAATTCAGGTTTGGAATATGGGCAAAACGCTCGATGATAACAGATTATATGCCGGAGCGGTCATTCGGGCGCTGCTGGAGCGGCGCAGGCTACGCGGTCAGGCATTAAAAGACCGGCTGGGGCTGATTTCCTTCGAGAGCGCACAGTTCAATCCCACGGCGGTCAATCCGGGAGGCACGGCTTCCGGCCTGACGCAGTCAACCAATAACTCTTACATCGGGCGCTTTGGCGATATGCTGAAATCCTACCGGGATGAAGCCAAAGCCGTGTTGGGGCGTAGCGGTCTGGATCCGGCCACACTCGGCAAGCTGATGGGGATGGAGGGAAAATCCGAAGATGAGGTGCTCAACGCGTTGCAGGAGCGCATTGAGAAAAACAATATTCCGGATAGCGTTGCGAAATTACTCCTCAAGCCGGAACATAAACATAATATTTTCAATCAGGAAGCCTTCCTGCATGTGCATGCCGAGTGGGCGACCGAGCCGTTTAAGGGTAAGAGTCTGGATATATCCGATGCCGTAAAAGAATATATCGGCCATATGGGAGGGCGCGGCGCGGCGATGGCCATTGCCGAAGCAATGGAGGGAAATAAAACGGATACGCCACTCAATGAGTTGACCTATAAATCGGGTAATCAATCCTTGCGGGCTTTCAGTGACAGTGCCATTGCCGGCAACGGAGGGCTGACGAAAACCGGCGGCAGGGCGAACACGGTCAGAGAATATATCACCGCGATAGAAAAGGCGCTGGCTGCGCAGAAACCCTACGTGGATGAAATCATGCAGGCTGACACACTGGTAGCGGATTACGAAGCAACGGCGAAGAAAATCAATTACGATCCTACCATCGCCGAGCGGATAAGGCTGGCGTGGAGCGGCGTGAAAGGGCGAGTAAAGCATGTGGTGGAGACAGTAGAGCACGAAGGCATCGGCGGGATGGCGGCGCTGGTGCTCTCCGGGATCGCTTCTTTGAGCGTGTTTGGTCTGGCCAAGGAGAAACTAAAGCTGGGAACCGGGATTTCCGCGTTGCTGGCGCTGGTGACCGGGGTGGTGGGCTTTATATTCGGCCCCAAAATCATTGAGATGTTCGGGGGAGATAAGGAGAAACCCCCGACCACGCAGGTGAAAGCAGGGCCGCCGGCCCAAGACAAAAAAGATCAGCATGGCGCCCTGCCCGGCGATGCCTCGACGCTGGTTGGGAAGCTGGAGCGTAATCCGGATATTACCCCCGATAAAGCATTCTCCGGCGATGGCCCGATAGCCCAGAGCCTGCCGCATGTGCAGACCCAGACAGCAGGGCTGTCATCCAATCCGACGACCTGATCTCCTAACGGTTTGCGGAAAAACTATTTTGACGGGTGATTTTGTCGTTGTTTTTGTCCTCGAATCCTCATGTACCTTCACGTACACTCCGGTTCTGCGGGCAAAAACGCCTGAAAATCTCCTCGCCAAAACCTTTTTCCGCAAACCGCTAAATCAACATTTCCAAAATCCGCGCTGGACAAAACGTATCCGATTGCCTAAAGGGATAGCCTAGATGGATAATCCTTAACACATGGTGACACTGCGTCATGGCAGAAGGACACAGCCCGCTTGCTCAGTTCGAGGTAAAAACCCTCATTCCCCTGCCCCCGGTTGGCGGGTTTACGATTGATTTTACGAATGCTTCGCTATTCATGCTGCTGGCAGTGCTGGGGGCATATTTTTTCCTGTTTTTCGGGATGCGCGGGCGGGCGCTGGTTCCGGGCCGCTGGCAATCGCTGGTGGAAATGACCTATGAATTCGTCGCCGGAACGGTGCGAGATACGGTCGGCAGCGAGGGAAAGCCGTATTTTCCTTTTATTTTCACGCTGTTCATGTTCGTGCTGTTTTGTAATCTGCTCGGCATGATGCCCTATTCTTTCACGGTGACCAGCCATATCGTCGCGACCTTTGCTCTGGCGATGGTCATCTTTCTGGGGGTCACACTGATTGGTTTTATCAAGCACGGGCTGCATTTTTTAAAATTCTTTTGCCCGGAAGGCGTGCCGCTGGCACTGGCCCCGATTATCATCCCAATCGAGCTGTTGTCGTATCTGTCGCGCCCGGTTAGTCTTTCCATGCGTCTGGCGGTCAATATGATGGCGGGCCATACGTTGCTGAAGGTGATTGCCGGGTTCGTCGTAATGATGGGCGTTTGGGGCGCATTGCCGATGGTGGTGCTGGTCGGCCTGACCGGGTTTGAAATTTTTGTTGCTTTATTGCAAGCTTATGTGTTTACCGTGCTGACTTGCGTTTATCTCAATGATGCGCTGCACATGCACTGAAATCTTTAACTACAGGAAAGGATAAGAACATGGAAGGTGATGCAATCAAATACGTGGGGGCCGGTCTGATGGGGCTTGGCATGATGGGCGGCGCGATTGGCGTGGGCCAGATTTTCAAGGGTCTGGTCGAAGGGATTGCCCGCAACCCTTCCGCCGAGCCGAAACTGTTTAAAAACGCGCTGATTGGCGCGGCGCTGGCCGAAGGTCTTGGTATTTTCGCGCTGGGTGTTGCCCTGATGATGCTGTTCGTCTAGGCAACGGATCATGCTTCATTCCCTTAGTTTGCTGGCGGCGCTTGCTTCTGCGCACGCGGAAGCGGCGGAGCACGGAAAGCCGGGATTGCCCCAGCTCAACCCGGAGTATTTCGCGTCGCAATTGTTCTGGCTGGCGGTTACGTTTATCGTGCTTTACCTGCTGATGGCGCGTAGCGTTCTGCCCCGGGTGCATGAGGTGCTGGAAAAGCGCGGTCATCGCCTGTCGCAGGATCTTAACCGGGCGGAGCAGCTTTCGCGTGAAGCCGATGAAGCGCTGGCGGCATATGAGGAACTGCATGCGGAGACACGCCAGCAGGCGGCCCGTATGACCGCAGAGGCATTAGCGGCGATCAGGGCAACGCAGGAAGCGAAGCTGGGAGAATTAGACCGCGAGCAATCCGGTAAGCTGGAGGCATTCCGCAGGCAACTGGCGTCCAGAGTACAATCCCTGCGTAAGGAACTTGAGCCGATTGCAGGGGAAGTGGCTGGCGGGCTAGTGGAAAAGCTGGCGGCAAAAAAACCGGTGGCCCGGGATATCGAGGCGGCGATTGCTGTGGTACAGGGAAACCGGGAAGAATAGAGGTGGGTGATGGTTCTGGATGAAGCGTTCTGGGTAGCGATTGCGCTGTTTATTTTAATCGGGCTGCTATGGCGGCCGGTCGGGCGGGCGATGGCCGGTATTCTCGATGGTCGCTCGGAGAAGATTGGCCGCGAGTTGGAAGAAGCGGTGCGGTTGCGCGAAGAAGCGCAGGCGTTGCTGGCGGCGCATCAGAAAAAATACCGCGCTATGACGGACGAGGCGGAATCTATTCTGCATCAGGCTCGCGAAGAAGCAAAAACCATGCAAAAACAGGCACAGGAAGTGCTGAAGCAGGCGTTGGCGACGCGCATGGAGCAGGCTGAAAGGCGCATGGATCAGGAAGAACAGAAGGCATTGCAGGAAATCCAGAGGCAGGTGGTGGCGGTAGCCGTTGCAGCGGCGGCAAAAATATTAACCGAACATCTGGGCGAGCAGGCTGACGATCATCTGATCAAACTGGCCTTAAACGAAATTCCTCGCGCCATTCATTGAGAGATGCCGAAATGCTCTGCCGGTTCAGCCTGATGATTCGAGAAGCGGCAAGAAAAGCATACCGGCCTTTGTTTTTCCTGTGCACAGGGTTTCTGCCGTCATTCGCTTGGGCGGGCGCATGGACGCAGCCTGAGGGAAAATCACAACTGATTACCAATTTTTCCTTTTATAAAACAACGGAAAAATTCAGTGAAGACGATGGCGAGCGGCAGGCGACGCCGCGTTTTACCAAATACGAGATCAATCCTTATTATGAATATGGCTGGCGGGACGGGATCACGCTGGGCGGCTCGACGTTTTTGCAACGCCTGCGCCAGCGTGGAGAGGACGGGCAGACGGAAGATAACGAGGGTATCGGTGAAACGGAATTATTCGCCCGGTTTCGCGTCTGGGAAGATGGCCCTGCTATTGTCTCCGTGCAGCCACTGATTAAGCTTCCCCCGGTCTACCGCGACGGCGATGGGCCAAAGGCAGGGCGGCGCGAGCACGATGTTGAGCTTTCGTTGCTGGGTGGCTACGGGTTTTCATGGCTGGGGCAGGATCACTATCTCGGGCTGCGGGGTGGCTACCGGCGGCGCTTCGGCCTGATTGGCGACCAGTGGAAATTCGACGCCGAGCTTGGCCTGCGTTACGATGAGCACTGGATGTTGCGCCCACAGCTTTCCGTCACCGGCAAGGGGGATGACGCGGATTTGCAGTTTTTCTCCGTATCGGGGCAGAATAATTACGATCTGACCCGCCTGCAACTGGTTGCCAATTACCGTATCAGCGAACGCTATACCGTGGAGTTCGGCGGGTTTAAGCATATCGGCGGTGACAATACCGGTGCAGGTGGCGGCGTCATGACTTCCCTCTGGATCACATGGTAGGGGCGGCTCCACGACAGAAGCTGGGAGAAATGCTGCGCCAGCGCGGCCTGCTTTCCGATGCCGCGCTGGCCGAATGCCTGACCGAGCATGAACATACCTCCGGCCCGGTCGGCACGATACTCACCCATCGCGGCCACGTGCGAGAGCTTGATTTATATCGCACACTTGCCGCCCAGCATTGCATGCCTTTTCAAGATTTGCTCAGTGATTTGCCTGACTCGTCCCTGATCGATCCGGAAAACTGGCAGGAATATGTCCAGTGGCGCTATGTGCCACTGGCCTTTGAGGGAACGGCACTGGTCGTTGCCGGTTGTGGCGAGCCGGAAGCGCTGCGGTGTTTTCTCGAGAAGCGCTATCATTGCCCCGTCAGGTTTTGTTACACCGCTCCCCGGGATATCCTGCGCACCGTTGAGCGGGTTTGCGGCAAAACGCTTGATGCTCGCGCCCGGGAGCATTTATTTGCCACTACGCCTGCCTGCTCGGCCCGTCCGCGTCCGGGCAGGATGACGGGGCCACTCGTACTGTTTTCGGTGTTGACGGCAGTGCTGCTCTATGTCCCCGGCTCGTTCATCGCGGCGCTTTGTGTCTGCAACCTGCTTTATTTCACCAGCCTGCTGTTCAAGCTGCTGCTGTTTACCGAAGGAGCGCGGGCGACGCCTGTCACGCACGCTGCGCAGGCCAACCGGTCGCTGCCGGTTTATACGATCCTCGTGCCGCTCTACCGCGAGGCCGGGAGTATCCCGCAATTGCTCGATGCTATCCGGGCGCTGGATTACCCTCCCGCCCTGCTCGATGTGAAACTGATCGTCGAGGGAGATGATCTGGGGACGATCCGGGCGATTCGGCAGGCGTGCCCCGAAGCCTGTTTTGAAATGGTGATCGTGCCCTATTCCCGGCCTCGCACCAAGCCCAAGGCCTGCAACTATGCGCTGGCTTTCGCACGGGGTGAGTTCGTCACCATCTACGACGTTGAGGATCAGCCTGATGCGCAACAACTGCGAAAGGCGGTGGCGGCATTTCGTTCTCTGCCGCCGGAAGTGGTCTGTCTTCAGGCGCGATTGAATTATTATAACCGTCGGGAGAATATTCTCAGCGCCCTGTTTTCCATCGAATACGCCACGCTGTTTGACTACCTGCTGCCGGGCATGGCAAAGCTTGGTATTCCGATCCCGCTTGGTGGAACCAGCAATCACTTCCGGCTGGAGATACTTCGCAAGCTTGGGGAGTGGGATGCCTATAATGTCACCGAGGATGCCGATTTAGGTATCCGGCTGGCGGCGGAGGGATACCGCACCGCCATGCTCGACTCGGAAACGCTGGAAGAAGCTCCCATCACGCTTGGGGCATGGCTGCGCCAGCGCTCGCGCTGGATCAAGGGCTACATGCTGACCTGGCGGGTGGCGATGCGCCGCCCCGGCATCCTGTTGCGCGCTGTCGGCATCAGAGGATTCCTCGGATTTCAGATGTTTGTCGGCGTGGCCTCGCTGGTTTTTCTGGTTGCACCTGTCCTCTGGGTGCTTTCCGGCCTGTGGCTGGTTCGCCTGCCCGGCGTGGGAGCGGTTCCCGGCTGGCTGCTGGCCGTCTCCGCCGGGATTTTCATGCTCGGTATCGCAGTGCAACTGGTGTTGGCCGCTATGACAGTGCAACGGCGCGGCTGGGAGGGTATGTGGCGGGCGATCCTGCTATTTCCTTTTTACTGGATATTGCATTCCTTCGCCAGCTTCCGGGCGCTACGGCAATTATTTACCGCCCCGTTTCACTGGGATAAGACCGAGCACGGTATCAGCCGCTTCTGCCCCGGCAAAACAGGTTCAGCCGGTAAGGGCACGGCGGGTGCGCATGGCCAGCAGGATATTACCGAGCAGGCCCAGTAGCAGCGTCATCGCCAGCATCGGCAGAAAATGAAACAGCAGCAAATGGCCGGGATCCTCATTAGCTTCCTCAAGCCGCATTACGAGATAGGAAGCGGTTGACGCGGCAATCGCCGCCGAAAAGGAAGCCCGCATCGGCCACAAAAACAGTCCGCGAGCCAGCATGAAAAACAAGCCTATGGCGGGCAACATGGCAAAGAGGCAAATATCTACCGTGCACTGCATGCCATGCTCATCCATGCCCAGTGTACGCAACTGCATGACCAGCCGGATAGCGATGTAGCCGGTAAACACCGCGAATGGCAAGTAATAAAGCCAGCGCGAGCGGGGGGATTCACCGGGATAAGCCTCGAACGTCGCGGCGCGGGAAGAGGCGATAATCGCCAGCAATCCCAGAATAATCTCTCCGAGATAGGGCGTTTCACTCAGACGCAGGGCGACATCCTCCCTGAAGCCGCCAATCATGAAGAAGCTCATGAAATACAATACTATCATGGCAAGCCATCCCGTCAAGAGCAGCCCGGGGGCGGGCATCGGGCGCACTTCTTCCCCGGCCTGCGTCAGCCGATCAATCAGGGCATCGGTTTTATTACTGTTTTGCATAGATTTTTTTCAGTTGCTGCAAAGCGCGGTGCACCGCTACCT
>JAKFYP010000087.1 GCA_021730835.1 Alphaproteobacteria bacterium | reverse complement strand
ACCCCTCGCGCACGGTTTGCGTCATGCCTTCCCCTACCCGCCTGCCCGCCTCGCTTTGAAGTTGCGGCGCAAGGTTGTCCTTCAGCCACGCAACCGCATCCAGCCGCCGGTTGATATGCGCCGCGTCGGTCAGCGGGTTCATCAGGTGTGAGGCCATCATCCGCGCCCCCGCCGCCGTGCAGGTTTTGTCAATCACCGACAGCAGGCTACCCTTGCGACTGCCCGAGAGCATCTGACACAACTCAAGATTACGCCGTGTCGCCGCGTCAATCTGCATATGCTCCGCCGAGGCCTGCTTGCGCGGCATATCGAGGCGCGGCGGCATATTCTTCTGCGTCAGTTCGATATAATCCAGCAGCGCCCCGCAAGCCGCCAGATCGGCAAGGCTGAGATCGCCCCACGCATCCAGCGCCGCCACCCCGAAATATTCCCGCAGGCGCTCCATCGCCCGCTTGCCGTGCAGGGCGCTGCCGGGAACCGGGGTGATGCGCTCTTTCATCTCGGCCAGCGCCCCGGACAACCTGCCGCCCGCGCATTCCTCCTCACCCAGCAATAATTCACGCGGGCTGAGGCGGGCTAAATCAGCGGAAAGCGATTCCGGGGAAGTCTCCATCACCCCGAATTCGCCCGTGGTAATCTCCACCCATGCCAGTCCCCATTGCCCGCGAATCTGCGCCAGACAGGCGAGATAACTGGCGCTGTCGGCGGCCAGCAGGCGCTCCTCGGTGATCGTCCCCGGCGTGACGATACGCACCACCTCACGCCGCACGATGGCTTTATAGCCGCGCTTTTTGGCCTCCTCCGGCGTCTCAAGCTGCTCGCAGATGGCGACTTTCTCACCGTGGGCTATCAGTTTTTCCAGATATTGGTCGCAGGCGTGATAGGGCACGCCGCACATCGGGATATCCTCCCCCGAGGCCTTGCCGCGCTTGGTCAGGGCAATATCGAGGATTTCCGAGGCTTTGATGGCATCCTCAAAAAACAGCTCATAAAAATCGCCCATGCGGTAAAACAGCAGGCAATCCGTATGCTCCTGCTTTATCTCGCTATATTGCTGCATGCCGGGCGAAAGCGGCGCGGTTTGTTCTTTTAGCAAAGCCTGAGTTGTCATGAAGAAGAGTTAATCCATCCCACCCGAAAATTCAATAAAGTTGCGACTGACCGATTGCAACCGATCCGGCGAAGCTTTATAAGGCAACGGTAACTCCCCAAACAGGCTTGTTTTATGTCCGCGCCCAAAATCACCCCGATTCTTGATACCGGAAAAAAAGACACGGTGTTTGACCAACCCCATGCGTCTATCGAGGATTTTTCCTTTAACGCCAAGGTCGCCGATGTTTTTGACGATATGGTCAGCCGTTCGGTTCCGTTTTATATGGAAATGCAGCGCATGGTATGTGAGCTTGCCACTGATTTCGCCCGGCCCAATACCCATCTCTATGACATCGGCTGTTCGACCGCCACGACGCTGCTGGCACTCGATCCGGTACTTGATCCGGCAGTCACGTTCGTCGGGCTGGATAATTCCGCCGATATGCTGGCCAAGGCGGAAGAGAAAGCGAAGAAATCCGGAACCTCGCGTGAGATGCGCTTTGTAACGGCGGATTTACATCAGGGAATATTAATTGAAAACGCCAGCGTCATCACCATGCTTCTGACGCTGCAATTCGTGCGCCCGCTTTACCGCGAAAAGGTTATGAAAACGCTCTATCAGGGAATGAACGATCAGGGTTGCCTGCTGATTATCGAAAAGCTCACCAGCGAGGATACGATATTCAACCGGCTGTTCATCCAGCATTACTATGACTTCAAACGCCGCAACGGCTATTCGGAAATCGAAATTTCCAAAAAGCGTGAGGCGCTGGAGAACGTCCTGATCCCCTACCGGCTTGAAGAGAATATCGAATTGCTGAAATGGGCCGGGTTCAAGCATGTCGAATTGTTTTTTCGCTGGTATAATTTCTGCGGTATCATCGCGGTAAAATAAACGGGGGATTATATGGACTCTCTTATGATTAAAGCCGGGAATTTCTTTTTCCGTCACCGCAACCGCCTGTTTCCCGTCATCATGATCGGGCTGTTTATGCTGGCCGTTCCGCCATCGCAGATTTTCCATCGTGAGATATATGAGCATATCAAGGATATACTGGCGCTTGCTATCGCGCTGGCCGGGCTGACGTTGCGAGGCATGGTCATCGGCTATGCCTATATCAAGCGCGGCGGGATGAATAAGAAAGTCTATGCCGAAAACCTCGTCACCGAGGGATTATTCGGCATTTGCCGCAATCCGCTCTATGCCGGTAATATGCTGATTTATACCGGGGTCTTTCTCATGCACGGCAATCCGCTGGTGATGGCGATTGGCATCGGCGTGTTTTTTTTCATCTACCGGTGCATTATCCGCGCCGAGGAAACCTATCTGCGTGAGAAATTCGGCGACGGCTACCTTGCCTATTGTACCGATGTGCCGCGCTGGATACCGAGATTTTCCCGCCTGCGTGACACAACGGAAGGCATGCGGTTTAATTTCCGGCGGGTGATTCTCAAAGACTATTCCACCATCGCCACCACGCTGGTGACGCTGGCCATTATCGAGGAATACGAATACCTCGCCCTGCCGGATTATGCCCGTCACCTGCCCTATATCGAGTGGATGGCCGCCGCTATTGTTCTGGCGGTCGTTGCCGCTATCGCCATTCGCGTGCTGAAAAAGCGCAAATGGCTGACCGAAGCCGCGTAAGGCGCTGTCCATGATGGCCCTCAATAAGAACCGTATTCTGCTGGGCAGGCTGGTACTGGTTGCGGCTTTTTTTCTGGCCGTGCTGACCTCCAGCTACCTGCCGGATAACCTGCTCGTCCATCAAATGAACGATGGAACAGGGTTGTTGCTGCTGGGCGTCTGTATGCTGGGGCGGATTTATTGCACCCTGTTTATCGGCGGGCGCAAAAATAGTGAACTGGTCACGGACGGGCCGTTTTCCATCGTGCGCAACCCGCTCTATGTATTTTCCTTTATCGGGGTTCTCGGCATTTCACTGGTAAGCAACCAGCTATCCGTGGCGATCCTGCTGATGGCGAGTTTTATGCTGGTTTATGGCCCGCTGGTCAAACGGGAGGAAGCGTTTTTAAGCGAAAAATTCGGGGAAGCCTATCTCGCATATGTCCGGCAAGTGCCGCGCTATATACCCGATTTCAGGCTGTATCATTGCCCGCAAGAAATACTGGTGGATATGAAGCGGGTGCACAGTTCCCTGAAAGATGCGCTCTGGTGGCTTGTTCCCCTGATTGTCATTGAAATCATCGAATGGGCGCACAGCACCGGTATCATTACCCCGCTGCTAAGGCTGGAATAGCCGTCCCGATCCCATGTGGGGATGTTAAGTCCTGAAGCCAGTCAACAGATGAGCACCGCTTCCCGATCATCTGCCCGATGTTGCGGCTTTTAACGGCAATACGCCACGCTGACGCCAAAAAAGACGGTATCGGCGCGTATATTCGTAAAAACAGTTGCCAAAACTTAAGGGATTTTGTCTTCTGGCATTTGGTGAAGGAGTATATATATGGTTGATATTACGGTTGCCTTCGGGGATGGCATTGGCCCCGAGATTATGGAAGCAACGCTTTTTATCCTCAAGGAGGCGAAGGCGAATCTCAATATCGAGGCTATTGAACTGGGTCAGAAATTCTACGAAAAAGGCGTAAGCACGGGTATCCCACCTTCCAACCGCATTGTTGGGCGATTTCCTCCGGTGTGAGTTCTTCATCACTTCCATTTTCCTGCATGGCTTATCTCCTTTAAGGGGATAGCCATTAATCATTTCTTAGCAACCCCCGCATCGTCTTCACCACGGTTTTCACCTCCTTGAGCCGCGCATCGGCGGAAGCAGCATCCAGCATGACCACCAGCCTGCTGTCGGGGCGGATTTTATAGCGTCCGCTATGTCTGGCGATGTGGCCGATTAAGGCTTCCGGTTTGGGGAAGGCATTGTCCCGGAAGGTGATGACCATGCCTTTCGGGCCAGTCTCGATACGGGTGATATGCGCCTCGCGGCAGTCCTGCTTGAGCGAGAGCACCGAAAGCAGCGCCTCCGTCTCCTGCGGCAGGGGGCCGAAACGGTCTTCCATCTCGGCGGCGAAATCGGCGATTTCCTCGCGTGCCTCCAGATCGGCCAGCCGCCGGTAGAGGCTCAGGCGCAAGGATAAATCCTCGACGTAATGCTCCGGGATCATCACCGGGATGCCGAGATTGAGTTGCGGGCTGGAGGCATCGCGTTTGCGCTGCGGGGCTTCCTCTCCCCCGCCCTCGCGCATCTCGGCCACCGCCTCCTGTAGCATTTGCTGGTAAAGCTCCACCCCGACTTCGCGCACATGGCCGGATTGCTCCTCGCCGACGAGGTTGCCGAAGCCGCGAATATCCATATCGTGCGAGGCCAGCGAGAAACCCGCGCCCAATGAGTCGAGCGTCTGCATCACCTGAAGCCGCTTGAGGGCGTTATCCGTCAGCCCTTCGGCGCGCTTGCCCGCTTGCGGAAGCGCCGCGCTGCCCGGCAGGGTGAAATAGGCGTAAGCCCGCTGTTTTCCCCGTCCGACGCGCCCGCGCAACTGGTAAAGCTGGGCGAGGCCGAAGCGGTCGGCCCGGTGGACGATGATGGTGTTGGCATTGGGAATATCCAGCCCCGATTCGATAATGGCGGTGGATAATAAAATATCGTATTTGCCGTCATAGACATCGTTCATGATGCTATCGAGTTCGCTGGCGGGCATCTGGCCGTGAGCGACGGCGATTTTCGCTTCCGGGGCCAGTTCCTTTAAGCGTTCGCGCAACCCGGCCAGATCGGCGATGCGCGGCGCAACGTAAAAAACCTGCCCGCCGCGATGCAACTCGCGCCGGATCGCCTCAGCCAGCATTACCGGATCGTAAGGCGTGATGAAACTGCGGATAGCAAGGCGGTTGACCGGCGGCGTAGTAATCAGGCTCAACTCCTTGACGCCCGAGAGCGCCATTTGCAGCGTGCGCGGAATCGGCGTAGCCGACAGGGTGAGTACATGGACGTTATGGCGCAGTTGCTTGAGGCGTTCTTTTTGTTTGACGCCGAAATGCTGTTCCTCGTCAATAACCAGCAGACCCAGCCGGTCGAATTTAACCGATTGCGACAATAGCGCATGCGTGCCGATAACGATATTGAGCGTTCCCGCCGCCAGTTTTTCACGAATGGCAACGGCGTCTTTGGGCTTCGTCAGCCGCGACAGCATGGCAATGCGTAGCCCCGTATGCTCAAAGCGCTGGCGGAAGGTATGGTAGTGCTGGCGCACCAGCAACGTCGTCGGCGCGACAACCGCTACCTGCATGGGATGATCCGTATCGGCGGCGGCGACAAAAGCGGCCCGCAGCGCTACCTCGGTTTTACCGAAGCCAACATCGCCGCAGATCAGCCTGTCCATTGGCCTGCCTTGCTCCAGATCGGCGAGTACATCCGCAATGGCCTGCTCCTGATCCTCGGTTTCGGCGTAGGGAAACAGGGCGCAGAAACTCTCATACAGGCCGGAAGCGGGCGTCAGTTCCGGCGCTTTCTCCACCGCACGGGCGGCGGCGGTTTTCATCAACTCGGCAGCGGCCATTTTCAGGCGTTCCTTCATCGCCGCCTTGCGCGCCTGCCAGTGCGGCGCACCCAGCCGGTCAAGCTCGACCGACAGATCATCCGAGCCGAAGCGGCTGATGACATCAAGGTTTTCCACCGGCAGAAACAATCGCCCGTCGTCGCGGTAGAGCAATTTGACGCAATCGTGTTTCGCGCCGCCCGCCTCGACGGTCACCAACCCCTCAAACCGCCCGATACCATGCTCCTGATGCACCACCAGTTCGCCCGGCTCCAGTCCGGCCACCTCACGGAAAAACGCTTCCGCCGGGCGCTTGCGGACTCTGGTGCGCGCCAGCCGCGCCCCGAAAATATCCTGTTCGCTGTAAAACGCCGCCGTATCACTTTGAAAACTTTGCTCGACCGGCGCATGCGCCAGTGCGATGCCCGCGCCGCTGATTTCTCCGTAATGCGCGACTTCGCGGGCAGGCGTACTCTGCGCTTTTAGCAGGCGTCCGATGCGCGTGCGGCTGGAGAGGCTGTGACAACACAACACAGTCTGCAATCCGCGATGATGGAATTCGGCGGCTTGCCTGCCGAGGCGCTCCAGCGGGGTGTTCAGCCCGTCGGGTTGTTTGCCGGAAAGCGGAGCAAGGGGTTTGAAAGATAATCCTCCTGCTCCCCGCTTGAGGGGGAGCGGACGAAGCAAAGCCGAGGGCTGATGCTGGGTCGTGGGGGGTATACGCTCGCGTTCTTTTACCTCCCCACCGGCATTCATCTCTGACGCGTTGAATGCCGACTCCCCCTCAAGGGGGGAGTTACAGGCTCCAAACGGCGAAAACTCGATAGCCTCACACCGACGCAACAATTCTATTGCCTCTCCAAATTCCAGAAACGCCTCGCTGACCGGCACGGGGAAATACGGCACGTCGTCAACACTTTTGGATTGCGTATGCCGATGGCGGGCTTCGTAATAATCCTCAATCAGCGCGGCGCGATCCTGCAACGCTTCGCTCAGGCGGTGACTGCCGGTGACAGCAGCCCCCGGGAGATAATCGGCCAGCGTGGCGGTTTGCGCATAGAACAGGGGTAACCAGTGCTCCATGCCGGGATAACGCTGGCCCGCCGATATTGCCGCATAAAGCGCGTCCTCGCGCTTGGGCACGCCGAACAACTCGCGGTAGCGGGTGCGGAACCGGGCAATCGCCGCCTCATCCAGCATGATTTCACCGGTCGGATGCAGGGTGATGGCGTCAATCGCCTCGCCGCTGCGCTGGGTCATCGGGTCGAAGCGGCGGATGGATTCCACCTCGTTGCCGAACAGGTCAATCCGGCAAGCATATTCCTCACCGCTGGCGAACAGGTCGATCAGGCTGCCTCGCAAAGCGTATTCGCCCGCCTCCATCACTTTGCCAACGCGCTCATAGCCAAATCGCGCAACATAACTTTGCAGCGCGGTCAGGTCGAGGGACTGCCCGGCACGGATCGAAAACGTAGCCCCGGCGATAACTTCCGGCGGTGGCAAGCGGCGCAGCCACGCCGAAGCGGTGGTGAGGATGAGAATTTTTTGTCTACACGCTTCTCCCCGCTCACAGCGCCCGCTTGCGGGGATCTGTGTTTCAATATGGCCAGCATCCCGCTTCATGGATGCAGGCAGGGGGGCAGTTGGGAGGGGAGTAGAGGAAAGCGCTTTGTTTTCCATGCCCCTACCCTGACCCTCCCCCTTAAAAGGGGGAGAGAAAGATGTTGTTAGCACCGAAAGCGTCGCCAGCCGCGTCGCCATGATATCGCGGTGCGGTGAAACACGGTCATAGGGCAGGCAGTCCCACGCCGGGAAAGTCAGGATTTGCCGATGGGGCATGAAAAAAGCGGCGGCTTGCGCCTGCCGTTCCAACTCACGATCATCAAGGCACAGATGCGCCAGCAGCGGCGCATCGCTGGCCGCCAGCGCCAGCATCGCCGCGCCACCGGGCATGTCCGTGGCCTGCGGCAACGCCGCCTGTCCGGCTATTTCCTGTACGGTTTGCTGCATCGTTCTCTGTTTTTTATACCGCACAAGCGGTGCGCCTGCCACCACAGGCCAGACCCAGCGGGTAACATGGGAATTTTTCGCCCATTTGCAAGGGATATTTATGGCTGCGATTCAGAGCATTCTTTTGAAATGCTTTACCCTAAAAGAAAACGAGGGTTCGCTAACGATCAGGAACAGGCTGGAGTAGTTGAAAGACTCGGTTGAAAGGATTTATTACGAAAAATGTCAATCATTTGAGATATAGAGACCATTGCATCGCTCCTCCCCCCGCTCACAGCACCCGCATGCGGGGTGCTGTGTCTATAAAGGCCAGCATCCCACAGGTGGATGCTGGGTCTTATGGTTGACCAGCATCCCACTTCGTGGATGCTGGCGGGGGGAGGTTGGGAGGGGGGCGTTAAAAATCATCCTGCCGTATAGAAATGATTTTTATTTTTGATGCCCTCCCCCTAACCCCCTCCCGCAAGCGGGAGGGGGATGATGCAATGGTCTCATATAGAAAATATTCTGGAGCGGGTGAAGGGAATCGAACCCTCGTATTCAGCTTGGGAAGCTGATGTTCTGCCATTGAACTACACCCGCACATCTCCTCCGGATGTAGGCGACAGGGGCGCGAAAGGCAAGCGGTTTATGCCCGCCGCTCTGCTACCGGATAATGCGTGACAGCGGGTGTTGATTCCGGCGGCGTGATAATCTCGCTGTTGCCGTCGGCGCTTAAGGTGGCTTGCGGGGTGTAATGGTTTTCAGGTGCGCGTCCCCACATCTGAGTGCGCTCTTCCATCTTGTGTTCCTCGTATTCCAGTTTTTCCAGCAAGGTTGCTGGCATATGTTTATATTGCTTAATCAGATTCAGAATCCGGCGTGCCTCGGTCGGATGATCAATGCGCGAAGGCGCAGTTGAGATCAGGTCATTGATATGGCTGATGGTCTCGCGCAATCTGGGAAGCAACGCTTCCGTTTCATCTCCTTTTGGTGCTGCCAGCCGTATCTGGTTGATAAGAGAATCGAAGTGGGAAGGTGGCGATGGTTTCTGATTTCCCCGTTCTGTATGACGGGAGAAGAGGGCTTTCAGATTCGGAAATTCTTCTTCCAACGCCTCAACAACCCGATCAATTTCCTCGTAGGGGGCGGGTTGTACACCGATAAATGAAACGGGCTCTAATGAAATCAGTCCTTTTTTGATAAACTCCTGAATCAATGGCTGGAATTTATTGATAATAGTGAGTGTCGCGTGCTGAAATTCCGCTCCGGAAAACAAGAATTGCGGATGCTCGCTTGTTTTTGCCGCAATGCTGAATTCATTGAGCACAAGGTGACTCAGATGGACTTCCATTTCTTTGATGGCCTCAGCATCAACCAGTCCGGGGTGAGTAGCATTAAATTCCTGCAAGGCATGATAATCCCTCACTATTTCGCTCGCCAGCGAGGCTTTTTGCTGCATCGCCCTGATGGTTACTGAGTCACTGATTGCGCTATATGTCTCATGCACCCGCTCCATATCACGATGGAGGTTTTGCAGCAATGCCGCTCCCACTGCCTGCCTATCCTCAAGTAGCGGAGTTTCCGGTGATTCTGAACTCATAAAGCCTTTATTTGTTTTTATTCTTTTTCTTATCCGCTGCCGGGGTGGGTGGCGATGACGAAGCGGCAATAGCTGAATCCTTCGTTCCAGCCCTGTTTATACAATTCATTATTGCCCATTTCCGGGCGTTTTTTAAAGCCGAACCAGAATTTATAAATCACGCCGCCCTGCGCCGAAATGCCGGTATCGCAACCGTCCTGCCAGCCGAGCTGATACTCGGGCGGGCCTTGCGGCTCGTTGTAATACAGATCCGGCGGGCGGCATCCCCCCAACAGCCCCAGCACTGCGGCGCTGGCCAGAACACATCCTGTTTTCTGCATGTTATTGCCCATAAAAGACATATTATAGCATATTGCACATAAAAAATATGAAGGTTTCGTGAAATTTCAGATGCGCTCGGAAAGCCAGATAGCACTGCGGGTGATCCGCGATACCGTCCCGTATATCGCCTGATAAAGTGGCGTGTCCTGCGCTCCGTGGGCCAGTCCCGTATTGCGGTGCTCCAGCTCTTCCTCCCGAAATTGCCCGATTTTTGCTTTTAGCTCCCCTTCTTCCTGTCCGAGCGAATCCGACTGGCGGGCATAATGCGCGTCAATCACTTCTTCCACGGCGACCGTGCAGGCCATCGCCGCCTTCTCGCCCAGCAGAGCCGTCGCCGCGCCCATCATGAACCCCCCGATATGCCATAGCGGCAGCAGGACGGTCGGGCGGGTACGATGTTCGCGCATCAGCTCCTCAAACGCCGCCAGATGGGCCTTCTCCTGCTCATACATCTTGCGGATCGTCACCTCAGAGCCAGCACCGCGCAACATGGCAAGCTGGCCCTCATATATCCGCCTCGCCCCGTATTCACCGGCATGATCCACCCGGATCATGCGCTCCAGTAAATCCCGCTCAACCTGCGTGCGTGATGCCCTCATATTTTTTTCCTCTCAAGAGCCGCCAGCATAACATGCCTGAGGCGACAGCATAAAGCACATTCCACCCGGCCATCGAAAGCCCAAGGAACACAAAGGCGGGCGTGCCACAGGAGACCAGCGGCGCGCCAAAGATTTCCGCCCGTATCTCTTCAATGCTTTTATGGCTTCCGGTATCGGCGGTGCAGGATGCCGGGCCGGGAAAAATGCCCCATTCCACCCCGGCATGGTAGGCGGCAATCCCGGCATCAGTGAGATACAGTAGCAGCGCCAACCATAAAAACGGGCGCACGAAGGCAGGATAGCGGCGGGACAGCACGAGCATAACCGTGCCTAAAACGATGATGGCTGCGTAAGGATAGCGCTGAAGAATGCACAGATGACAAGGATGCAGGCCGAATCCGTATTGCGATATCAGCGCGGCGGGCAGAGCCAGCGCGGCGGGCAGGGTTACCGACAGAACGGGATTTTTAATCAGGAACATGGAGCTATCATAGCCCGCGCCCGCTTCGGGGCAAGCGCTTCCTGCGGAGGGTAAAATCTTTGATTGCGGTGAGCGCTCTCTATGCCTATGATGCAGCCCCATTCACCGCAGCCCCTGTGGCGGAACTGGCAGACGCGGCAGACTCAAAATCCCATGAGTTTTTCGCGTAAGCTGAGAATTAGGAGATGAATTTAATAACTAAAATCAGATGGTTATAAAGACCTTCCGATTTTAGAAAAAACGAGTAAAAACTGTTCAGTCGGCACATAGTCGGCACGAGCAAAAAATAGTGCCCCTGTGGTGGAATTGGTAGACGCGCTGCACTCAAAATGCAGTACCGCAAGGTGTGTTGGTTCGAGTCCGACCAGGGGCACCACTTCGGACTCACTGTCCGAAAATTCTCTGAAAAGCGAGAAAGGGAGCGATAGAGCTGCGGTTCTATACCCCTCCTTTCGGTCATAGGCCAGAGGGCGTGCAAAAGTCGTTTTCAGCACCAATCTCTTGACCGATATATCGCCGGAAACCCATCGGTGGTAAGGCTTTGCGAAGAATTGAAAAGCGGTTCTAGCCGTCTCCGTTACGGTGCTATCGAACTCCCCGCATTTCTGTATCCGCTCCTGCAAAACCAGCCGCTGTTCCTCCAAAGTTTTAATTTGGCGCTCATAGCTGGTGATAAGGATGGCGCTGTCCGCCGCCGCAATGCGGTCGAGGAACTGCTCCACCTTCCGTTCAATCAGCAGTATCTGGTTTTGAAGTTCCTTGCGGCGCTCCACAATGTCACCCGATTTGAGCTTCGACAGCTGATCCAGCATATTATCTACCATCCCCACCAGCGTGTCTGATGGGGTTAGTTCTTTCAGAAGCCTCACGAATTCATCCTCAAGGTAGTCGCGCTTGATGGACTTGCCGTATTGTTCGCACCCCTTGGTCTGGCAGAGATAATACGGGTATTTCCCGCTTCGCCCCTGCGTCCAGCAGGACTTCATCGGCACGCCGCAGCAATCGCAGGTCACGAACCCGCGCAGCGGAAAGTCGTGGCTGATGTCATGCCGCGCCGGAACCTTTGCGCGGCCATGCAGTTTGTCCTGAATCCGGCAAAAGGTTTCAAACGAGATAATTGGCTCGTGATGCCCCTTGGTCAGCCCGATATTCCATTCCGGGTAGTCAAAATAGCCGGAGTAAAGTTTCCGGTTCAGCATATCCAGCACACGCTGCATATGCACTTCGCCCTTGCCGAAACCCATGCTCAATCAGATTGCACTGACCACGAAACACTTTGGTTGATAGCTCGCGGCTATATTCACCCGCCATCACCCGTTTTACGCTCTTGATAATGTTGGAAGCGGCACTCCCGTCATTGGCAAATTGCTCGGCAACATATTCAATCGCCACACCTGCTTTACGGCAGCGATATTCGTAATGGGCGTTTTCATCATGGTCTTGGAATCGCCCCCAGCGTGTGATGTCGAGCACGAGAATCATATTGAAGTCTGGCTTGCCCGTTTCCACATCACGCAGCAGCCGCTGCAATCCCACGCGGCCACTGATGGTCACGCCTGTTTTGCCGTCATCCA
>JAKFYP010000011.1 GCA_021730835.1 Alphaproteobacteria bacterium | reverse complement strand
CGCGGATGGGAGACAGCAGGAGTGGATGACAAAGGCGGATGAGAGCGCTACATAAAGAGTTGCGAGTGATGGGCTGCTAGTTGCTAGTAACAATTTTCTCGCAACTCGCAACTCGCAACTCGCAACTCGCAACCGGCAACTCAACCATGTCCCACCCCTTTCAGCTTGTCTCGGATTACCGGCCCGCCGGGGATCAGCCCGCAGCTATCGCCGCCCTGACGCGGGGTTTGCGCGAGGATGAGCAAAATCAGGTTTTGCTCGGAGTGACCGGCTCGGGCAAGACTTTCACGATGGCGCATATCGTCGCGCAGCTTCAGCGTCCGGCGATGATTATGGCGCATAATAAAACGCTTGCCGCCCAGCTTTATCACGAGATGAAAAGTTTTTTTCCCCATAACGCGGTGGAGTATTTTGTCTCCTACTACGATTACTACCAGCCGGAAGCTTATGTACCCCGCACCGACACCTATATTGAGAAAGACGCCTCAATTAATGAGCAGATAGACCGCATGCGCCACGCCGCGACGCGCTCTCTGCTTGAGCGGCGCGACGTGATCGTCATTGCCTCGGTCTCCTGTATCTACGGTATCGGCTCGGTGGAGTCCTACTCGCAGATGGTGATCCATCTGGCGAAGGGCGAGGCGGTGCGCCTGAGCGCCCTGACTAAACAACTGATTGATATCCAGTACACGCGCAACGATATTGCCTTTCAGCGCGGAACGTTCCGGCTGCGCGGCGACACGCTCGATATTTTCCCGGCCCACCTTGAGGATCAGGCGTGGCGGCTGTCTTTCTTCGGCGATGAAATCGAGGAAATTACGGCGTTCGATCCCTTAACCGGCGAGCGGCAGGGGGTGATGGATCGCGTCTCCATTTTCGCCAACAGCCATTATGTTACGCCGCGCCCGACGATTGATAAAGCCATTCGTGGCATCAAGGAGGAATTGAAAAACCATCTCGATTTTTTACGCAAAGGCGGAAAGCTGCTCGAAGCGCAACGGCTGGAGCAGCGCACGGTTTTCGATCTGGAAATGCTCACCGAGACCGGAACCTGCAAGGGCATCGAGAATTATTCGCGTTACCTCACCGGCAGCGCGCCCGGTGAACCGCCACCGACGCTGTTTCAGTATATGCCGGAAGGCGCCCTGCTGTTCGTTGATGAAAGCCATGTCACCCTGCCGCAGGTGCGCGGCATGTATAACGGCGACCGGGCGCGCAAGGATACGCTGGTTGAATACGGCTTCCGCCTGCCTTCGGCCCGCGACAACCGCCCTCTTAAATTCGAGGAATGGGACCGGATGCGCCCGCGCACCGTATTTGTCTCCGCCACGCCCGGCAAAATCGAACTGGAGATGACCGGCGGCGCGTTCGTTGAGCAGGTAATCCGCCCGACCGGGCTGGTTGACCCCGATTGCCTCATCCGCCCGGTCGCCTCACAGGTGGATGATTTGCTGCATGAATGCAGGGAACAGAAAAAGCTCGACCGCCGGGTGCTGGTTACCACGCTGACCAAAAAAATGGCCGAGCAACTGACTGAATACATGGACGAGGCGGGCATCCGTGTGCGCTACCTGCATTCGGACGTGGATACGCTTGAGCGTATTGACATCATCCGCGATTTGCGCCTCGGGACATTCGACGTGCTGGTTGGCGTCAATTTGCTGCGCGAGGGGCTGGATATTCCCGAATGCGGGCTGGTAGCCATACTGGACGCCGATAAGGAAGGTTTCCTGCGCTCGAAAACCGCGCTGATTCAAACCATTGGGCGGGCAGCGCGCAATATCGGCGGCAAGGTGATTCTCTATGCCGATACTATGACCGATTCGCTGAAGGCGGCGATTGAAGAAACCGACCGCCGACGGGCGATACAGGAAGCCTATAACACCGAGCACGGCATCACCCCGCAATCCACCCGACGCGCTATCGCCGAAGCCATGCAGCATGACGGAGAAAACCCGTGGGTGTACGATCACGCCCCCGCGCTCAGGGCGGCGGAGAAGGACGCGCCCGATTACGCTGCCGGATCCCCCGCCGGGCATAATCCGGAGGCGCATGTCAAGGCGCTGCGCGATAAGATGCTGCGCTACGCCGCCGACCTCGAATTTGAACGGGCGGCGAAACTGAGGGATGAAATTCGGAAACTGGAGGGGGGATAGGAGGTTGGATGACTGGATATTAGAATTGAGAGTTCTTTCTAACCTCCAATCATCCAACCTCCGCAATGCCTACCACACATAGGCCAGACCGACATGGTAGGCCTGAGATTGCAGATTCGCCTCGTTAAGGCGGCCATTAGACGCCGTGCCGTCGGAGAAGAAAATTACATCGTAGCCGTTATCCGTCGTCCAGTCCTGATAGCTGGCTTGCAGGTTGAGCAGCAGATTTTCTGAAAACTCGTAGCCGTAATCGGCGGAAAGCACGATGCCGTCCGCATCGGCTCCCTGTATGAAACTGCGGGGATGAGCAAAATCATCGCGCAGATTCCAGTTTGCTTCCGCCTCATAATCGGCGAAATGATATTGTCCTTTCAGGCCAATACGATGCGTACCGTAGACGCCGCCGAGGCCGAGACCGATGAACGGGCCTTTCCATTCGGCATCGTAAGAGCTGTCCAGCCCGGTGATCGGCCCGAGCGGCCCGCCGCTGAAGTTTTCGCCGAAATCGCGGCTGACCACCAGATTACTGTCACCGAAGCTGAAATCGGTGCTGCGATAGGCGTAACCGACGACCGGCGTCATAAACAGTGAGGTATCGCGCCAGCCGGTATCGAGAAACCGTTCCGCCTCGAATTTATAGCCGACCGCCAGCGAATAGGCCTGCGCGTTACCCTCATCGGCGTCGCCGACCGAGCGGGAGAATTCCAGCGTGCGGTTATTCCCGGCGAAATCGGAATCCTGCACCTCGCCGTCGAAAATTCCGGCCAGCGATACCAACCCCTCGAAATGTGTGCCACGCAGCCAGCCATCGGGCAGGGTTACCTCGCTCTCGGCCTTGGCCTCGTACATGGTGACATCGCGCCAGATCAACTCGGATAAAATGTTTGGCGTGGCCGTGCCGGAAGCATCCGCGGCAACGTTCCAGTCGAAATCATCCTGCCGCCAGCCCGCGGTTAGTTTGAATATGGCGAATTCCGGCGGGATGGGGCGCGGCGGTGGCCAGACGTGAAGCGAGTTACCGGAAGAAGCGGCAAATCCACCGGCGGGCGGTGTGTAGGTCGGGGTATCCGGGGCCTCCATGCGTGGCCCGGTGGGTGCACGCGGCACGCTGCGGGGCAGGGGCATCGCCGGTATCACGGCTTGCGGAGCAGGTGCAGGTCGTATCATAGAGGGCGGCACGCGGCTGATAGTGGCCGGGGCCGCCTGCCGGTACGCGGCTGCCGCACCTGCCGCCGGGGCCAGCGAGGCCATCGTATAGGCTGAACCGGAAGCCATCGCCATCGGAGCCGGAACGTTTGAGCGGGCCGGGGCGGAGGATTCCGGAGCAGGCGAGGCCGGGTTATGCGTTTGCAGCGGATTGATACCGGGCGGGGCGGGACGCGGCGCAACGGGAACCGACAACGCGCCCAGCGGTAAAATGGCCTGTGCTACGCGAATCAGCGGGACGGCGGGGCTGCGTGGGACGGCCATGCTGGCGACAACGGGTATAGCGGGCGGAGTTGCCGGTCTGGCAGCAACCGGCGGGGTGGGTTTGGTCAGGGCAGGCGCGACAAATGCCGGGGGAGTTTGCGGACTGGACGCCACTGGCACGGCGGCAATCGCCGGGGAGGGAGGCGTAACCGGCTCAGGCATCGTTGCCCGCAGGTTGCCCGCAAGTGTCTCGTAACGCTGAACATAAGCGGTGCGAGGCTCGCTTTGCTTCAGATTGCGACGGATGGCAGCGCGGCGCTGCTCGAATGCCCGCCGCAACTCTAGTTTGCGCGCCTCATACGCCTCCCCTGCCTGTGCGACATGCGAAACCGGCAGAGTGACGCTCAACATCATCAGGTAGAGGACAAACTTTCTCATCACCACATGTTGTAGGCGAGCGGAGTATAATTGTCAAACAGAGGTAGCTGGTTAGTTTGTATCTCTTGCGAATCAACGACCCTCGTCTAAAGACGAGGGTCGTTGATTTAAACCCATTTATGCACTTCGCATTTGAATGAGCGCTGTATAAACCTCCAGAAACACCCAGCGCGTGGCACGGTCAATCACCACGAAAAGATACGAATGATGGGCCTCATCAGGCATTTTCGGCAGGTACTTCACGTCGATATGCAGATAGCCGGGAGGATAGAGTTTGAACGTGCCCCTCCCCTTGGCGGGCCTGTCTTCTTCCCTGAACATCAGCGCTCGCAGGTCCGACACGCCATGACGCCGCAGAAGGCGATCCAGCGCAGACCGGGAGCAGGCAGGCAGAAGGAACCTGCGCACCACCGCCAGTAGATCATCCAGCGGCGGCAGCAGGTCTTTGCGAATCTCCACGACCAGCGCTTCCTGCCAATCCTCAAACGAGCTTCGGATACGTTCCGGACGCGACGACTTGTTCTGGCCGTCCTCCCGCTCCTTCCAGCGCTTCACCGTCTTGTAGGTCAGGCCGAACTCACGTTGCAGCTCGGCGGTTGGGCGATGACGCTGCTCCCGGATCAACTTCCGGATGGCAGGAGTGCAGGAGTGCAGGTGGCGTTGGCGTGGAGTCGTATATGCATGAAAGCCTCTTCTGAATATGGCGCTCAATGCAATACCACCGATGCCTCCTCTAATCAACCCAACCTCCCGGGGCCGGACACACCAGAATAAAGGTGGTTTTCATAACGCCACAGGTCTAATTTATTGGCAACCATGACCCAAGCATTACTCCAGCCTTCGCTGTTTTCTGATTCACGGTCGCCCACCCCCCGCCTGCGCTATATTCCCGGAATACATCAGCCCACCGCAAGAAACCCGCTTGCCATATTTTAACCATTTGATGGTTGATTTTTAGCCAGCAAGTGGCTAATATACAGAATTATGTACCGCAGAAACAGTATATTAGATATAAAACTGGCGCTTCAGGACAGCCCAGTAGTGCTGATTAACGGTGCGCGTCAGGTCGGCAAGAGCACGCTGGCAAAGGCGCTTATTTCCATACACTATGACGAACCGGGAATAACGTACGATGATCCATTCACAACTTACGATGGCACACGCTACTTGTCGCTGGATGACATCACGCTGCTATCGGCCGCAAAATCTGACCCGACTTCCTTATTGGCAACGATAGGGGACAGTATTGTCATCGACGAAATCCAGCGTGCGCCGGAGATGTTCCTCGCCATCAAGAAGCTGGTGGATCAGGACAGGAGGCCAGGCCGGTTCCTGCTGACCGGCTCTGCCAACGCGATGACCTTGCCCAAGGTCGCCGACTCGCTAGCCGGGCGGATGGAGGTGCATACGCTCTGGCCGCTTTCTCAAGGAGAGATCGCGGGCACAAAGGAAGCGTTCATTGATTTCTGCTTCGGCACGCAGAAACCGCCCGCTACTTCCGCCATCGCATGGAAAGAATTATCGGAGCGGCTGAAGCTCGGTGGCTACCCTGAAATATTGAAGCGCAGCGACGTGCGGCGGCGCAACGCCTGGTATCGCTCCTATCTCACCTCCATCATCGAGCGCGATATCCGCGAACTGGCCAACATCGAAGGCTATCGGGAACTGCCGAACCTGCTGCAACTGCTGGCCGCGCGCGTCGGCGGGCTGCTGAATTTCTCCGAAATCTCGCGCATCAGCAAGATCGGCAACACCACGCTCAAGCGCTATGTGGCGCTGCTGGAGGCCGTCTTTATTTTCGTGCCGCTGCCCGCTTGGTATCGCAACGAGGAATGTCGCCTGATCAAATCCCCCAAAATCTACCTGAACGACACCGGCCTGGCCATGCACCTGCGCGGCATAGATCAGGATCGCCTGCTCGACCACAATAAGGCGGGGTTCATTCTGGAGAATTTCATCGTGATGGAACTGAAAAAACAGCAGGCATGGAGCCAGACGCTTCCCAAGCTTTACCATTTCCGCACGGCGGCGGGAAAAGAGGTGGACGTGGTGCTGGAAGCGCCGGACGGACGTATCGTCGGGGTGGAAATTAAATCCAGCAGCGAGGTGAACGCCCATGATTTCGCGGGAATGAAGGAGCTGGCGGCGCTCGCGGGCAAAGCGTTCCACCGCGGCATCGTGCTGTATACTGGCCGCGAGACGGTCAGCTTCGGCCCGAACCTTAGCGCCATGCCGATCAGCGCCCTGTGGGAAATATCGGAAAGCGCCGGTAGCTGACGGTTGGCGAGCTGTCCGGAAATTCCGGACAGTTCAGTTGTCAAGGAATCCTTGACGACTGGCAGTAGCGGACGAATAACGATCATCCGTGGATAATGGGCACGGCGTCCGAATATCCGGCCGCCGCAACCCAAACCATAGGAGATCGTTATGACCATTTTCATGAACCAGATAGACGTTTCCCGCCGCTGGAAAGTTTCAGCGCGTACGCTCGAACGCTGGCGCTGGCTCGGCATCGGCCCGAAATTCGTCAAGATCGGCGGACGGGTGAAATACCGGCCCGAGGACATCGAGGCCTATGAGCGCGACCATCTCTGTCAATGCACATCGGATGAGCATTATTTCGACCATCCGAAAGCGGCATAAACATCAGCGTCGGCGGTCTAGTGTAGTGTCTCTTAAATATCTTGAGTTATTTTTGTTGGTTAAGTATAGCGCGGGCGCGGTGCGGTTTGATGTCGTTCGCTGCCCAAAGGCGTTGTACGGTTGCTTTGGAAATTCCCGCCGCTGCCGCCATTTTACGACAGGATGTCCGCTGCTTGCCACTCACCGCGCCCGTCACAATCATGTCTTTGATCGTCGCATCAATCGAGGCAGGCCGTCCACTGCGCGGACGTTCCCGCAGCCCTTCCATCCCCTCTTCAGTAAAGCGTTTGCGCCAGAGACCCACCGTCTGCTCGCTCGTATCCAGCGCCTCCGCAACCTCTTTATTGTGTTTGCCGTCAACCAGCGCCAGAATAATCCGCGAACGAAACGCCATACGCTGCGCCGTCGTGGAAGCCCGCACCGCCGCCGTCAATCGCTCGCGATCTTCTACAGATAACTCATACCGTTTCACGATCAATGACGTATTGATCGTGGTTACGCGCCATGAGGCGCGGCGCGCAGTCGCGCTCGTTGCCGCTGACCGATACCATGTTGCCGCGGGGAATCGCCTCGACGTTGAGCATCTTCTCCAGCCGCGCCAGATGCTGATCGTCCTGCCCGTAGAGCATGGGCAGAAACTCGTTATGTTCAAAGAAAATATTGGTGGAATATCTGGAAGCCGGTTTTTTTGCCATGAGAAACCCGATCAGGAAGAGGGGAATAAGGTGAGATCACTATATAGCATGACCCACCCTTGCGGCAACGGGATAACATCGCCCGCCCTTTTCCGGTCGGCGCTTATCAGAAGTAAAAGAGATTGTCATCTAATATTCACATAATGTTCATCAAGTATTCATAATGAAAACGTAGTGCGTATCCAGCGCGTATCGGACATTCTGACGCGGCCGGTTTATGCCGGATATGTCGAGGCTCCGGCGTGGGGGATTTCGCTTCGCAAAGGCAACCATGAAGGGCTTATCAGCTTCGAGACATACCAGAAAATTCAGGCGCGGCTTCACAACCCCGACAAGATTACCGCAAGGAAGGATACCAGCGCGGATTTCCCGCTGCGTGGTGCCGTTGTCTGTGCCGATTGCGGATCGCCCCTAACGTCCTGCTGGTCGAAAGGGCAGCTTAAGCCCTATCCCTATTACCTTTGCCACAAAAGATCATGCGTAAGCTATCGCAAGTCTATTCCGCGCAAACAGATTGAAGGGCAGTTTGAGGCGATCCTGAAAGAATTGCAGCCCACGCAATCCCTCTTCAGCACGGCAAGAGCGATGTTCAAGGATATTTGGGATCATCACCTCGCAAATGCGGCCTTTACTGTGACTACCGCAAAGCAGGAAATAACCAAGATCGAGCGTCAGATTGAACAGCTCCTGGATCGGGTTGTCGAGGCCAGTAGCCCAGCGGTTATTTCGGCGTATGAGCAGCGTATCGCCAAGCTGGAAGAGGAGAAGATAATCATGCAGGAGCGCATGGAGAATATGGGCGGGCCGCACCACCCCTTCGAGCAAATGTTCGAACACTCCATGACGTTTCTCTCAAGCCCTTGGAAACTATGGTTTTCAGGCAATCTAGCCCTTAAGCGCGTGGTGCTTAAATTGGCCTTTGGCCAGCGCTTGATATATGACCGAAAAAGTGGATTTCGAGCGGCTGATTTGTCATTGCCGTTCAAAGCTCTAGCATCAATAAAGGATGGCGTTTTAAAAGTGGCGCGCCCGGCAGGGCTCGAACCTGCAACCTGCCGCTTAGAAGGCGGCTGCTCTATCCAGTTGAGCTACGGGCGCGCATACCGGCATTGCTGTGATAATGCAGTTCCGCCCGGGCGGCAAGCCCTACCCGGCATAAACCTTTTGCCCCGGTGGCAGGTACTGCACTATAACCCGGCCTATGCCCCGCTACAAACTGACCATTGAATGCGAAGGGGAAAGGTTTGTGGAGGATAGATATGGTTGAAGATTCAAAACGGGTTGTCACTACAAAGTAAAAAAAGTAAAAGGATACAATGATTGCGTATGAGAAAACAAATGCCTGATATTGGTGACATAGACTGCACCTTATGCGCTTTTTGTAATAAGTTGGCGGATCGTCATTGTCCGATTGCGGGCAAACAAATATGTGAAACCACCTGTTTAGAAATTAGTTTATGGGCCGATGAAGTGGTCGTAAGAAATGATACAAATATATATCTGGAGTTCATCGAAAGCATAATGAATTATAGTAAAAATCATCTAAAATTAGGCCATAATAATGATATAGCCTCGCATTGTAAATCATGCAAGTACCATTGGATTGATAGTGAAAACTAAGGGTATTGTCAGAAAAAACATAATAACTTTAATATGTACCCTTTCCAACCATCATTGCTGGAACTCGCGTGCCCCGCTACAAACTGACCATTGAATATGACGGATCGAAGTTTTCGGGCTGGCAGCGGCAGGAAGGGACGCCATCCGTCCAGCAAAGCCTCGAGGAGGCCATCGCCGCCTTCTGCGGTCAGCCCCTGACGCTGCATTGCGCCGGGCGCACCGATGCCGGGGTACACGCGCTGGCGCAGGTGGCGCATCTGGATTTCAGCGAAGCGTATGACCCGCACCGCATCCTCATGGCGATTAATGCCCATGTGCGCCCGCAGCCGGTCTCGGTACTGTCCGTCGAGCCGGTGGCGGCGGATTTCCATGCCCGGTTCTCAGCGACGGCGCGGCATTACCGCTACCGTATCGTTAATCGCCGCGCCCCGCCGGCGCTGGATATGGGGCGGGCATGGCATGTGCCGGTCGCCCTCAATGCCGATACCATGCAGGAGGCGGCGAAGCGGCTGCTCGGGCATCACGATTTTACCTCGTTTCGTGACAGCCATTGCCAGGCGAAATCGCCGATGCGCACGCTGGATGCGTTGAGTGTGACGCGTTATGAACAGGATATTGTGGTTGAGGCCTCAGCACGGTCGTTTCTGCATCATCAGGTACGTATCATGGTCGGCACGCTGGCGCTGGCCGGACGCGGCAAATGGACGGCGGAGGAAGTCGCGGCGGCGCTGGCGGCGTGCGACCGCACGGCGGCAGGCCCAACGGCTCCGGCAGGCGGACTGTATCTGACGGGGGTGGATTACTGAGCGTTATAGCCGATTTACCTTATGCCTTTACATCAATCAAATCGGCTATCGCCCGCGACTGCGGGCGCGCCACCTGTGCGGCGTAACCTCCTTTATTTTTGGTGATTATATATTTCATAAACACACTCTACCGCTCTCCCCTTGGGGTATCCGCTTGCGGGATGCCCCAACTTCTATCAAGGCGCAGCACCCCGCAAGCGGGTGCTGCGTGGGGAGGGCGGCTGAGACGGAGCGTTAGCGAACGTCGAAGCGGGAGGGGTCAACTCCCCCACGGCTCGAACTTCGCTATTTTAGCTCGTTCTCGCCCGCTCCCCCCTTGAGGGGGAGCTGTAGCGCGGTGCTTGCAAACGATACCATCACCCAATTTTTGCTCTCCCTCAACGAGAGGCTAAAAGTTGAGAGACGGGTTGGAAACACTATGCGTTAAAAAAAGGGCCGGTATCGCTACCGGCCCCAACATGAAGTGATTTAAGATGCTTAGGCAATGGCGGCAAAATCGCCCGCGGCAAAGCTGTAACCGGCGAAATTGTCAATGGTCAGCACCAGCACCGAAACCCCGGCTCCCGTACCGTCGGCATCGTAGAATACCTGACCGTCCGTCGTATCGTAGAGGAAGTGCTGCGATACGGCGAAGTTAGCGCCTGCCGTGAAGTTGCTTCCCGTAAAGGTGATATCCGTGCTATCGAAGGCCACACCCGCCACCGCCGTATTGAAGTCAAAAACGGAATCGGAAAAGCGGATGGTATCGTTGCCGGAGTTTTCCATGTCGGTGATATGGTCGTTCGTGCCGGTCGTGGTGTAGAAATCGAACCGGTCGTTACCGCCGTTTCCGGTAAACGTATCCGCTCCCGAGTTGGAGCCGATCGTATCGTTGCCCGAACCGCCGACGATGGTGCTATCCTCCGCCGCTCCGACGTAAACCGCGTTATTGACGGCATCCGCCAGCGTGGCCTGCACGCTGGTATCCGTGCTGTCGGTCAGCAGGACGTGGTTGGTGCTGGTCAGGTTAGCCGCCGTTACCGCCGTGGAGTCGGTCGCGCCGTTGAGGTCAACGGTCAGCGTCTTGATGCCGCCCGAGGCCGTCAGCGTCCCGATCATGGTGTTGGCAAATGTCGAGAATAACAGCGTATTGGTGTTGGAGGCGTTTGCCAGTTGCACGGTTTCAACTGTCGTCACGCCTGTCCAGTCGGCATCCACCGTGGTAACGGCGTTAGAGAAGACGATCTTGTCGTTTCCCGTACCGCCCACTATGCCATCCGTGCTGGCGAAGTTGGCCGTGGCGACGGTGAAGGTATCGTCGCCTGAGCCACCGGTGATGGAATCCGCTCCCGCGCTCATGACGACGCTGGAGTTGCCGCTGGTGGTGATGGCGCTGGCCGCCGCCAGAGTGGTAACGCCGCTGCCCGTGACCGTCACGACGCCGCCGTCATCGGCCGCCGCCGTCAAGGCCAGAGTGAACCCGTTATTATCCACGGTAATGGCGACATCCGCATCCGTGATGTCCGAGACATGCGCGGTAGCGAAGGTAACGGTGGAGTTGCCGCCCAGCCGGATCGTCTCGATATCGTCAACGTCGTCCCAGTCCGTAGTGGCCAGCGTCGCCGTGCCGGTGAGGATGATCGTGTCATCTCCATCGCCGCCGTTCATCACGGCATCGTCGGCGAAGCTGCCGTCGTCCGTGGTAATGGTATCGTTGCCGGCGCCCAACGACGCGCTGATGGTCGCCGCCGTTCCCGCGGCGACGTTCACGGAATCCGCTCCTGTGCCGCCAACCACCGTACCTGCTGCGCCGCCCAGTGTCACGCTGCCGCCGGTATAGGCGGCCAGAATGGTGGTGGTTTCGGTAAATGCCGCCGTATGTGCCACTGTGCCTGCGATATTGGCCAGCGTGAGGGCATCGCCTGTCGTCAGGGTAATCACTCCGGTGCTGAGCACGGTCACGTCTCCTGCGGTCGCCGTTCCGGTCAGGGCTAGCGTGCCGTCATTGACGATGAAGTTGATTTCCGACGTTGCGTCCACGGTGATGGTGGAAGCCACGTCTCCAGCCGTACCGACAACACCGGTCAGAGCAAGGAACTCCGTTGTGGCCACATCGTCCAGATCGTTGCCGTTGGCCAGATTCAGCCCGACAACGGTATCGGTCGTGACAATGATGGCGTCGGTGTTGGCACCGCCGGTAAGCGAGTCGTTGGTTTCAATATCGTCGGCTTCCGTGTAGATGAAGCGGTCGTTGCCCGCCGCGCCGTCCACGCTGGCCGCCGCATCGCCGATCACCACGCGGTCGGCATTGGCGCTGAGCGTAACCGTTCCTTCGGTGACCGTGATGTTCTTGGTGTCAGCTACAGCCGAGGCGTCAATGGTAATCGTGGTTCCGCCAGCCGTACCGGTAATGTTCAGCCCGCCAGCGCCGACGAATGCGTCGGAGATGGTAATGTTGCTGCCGTTTGCCAGGAAGCTCAGTGTCTCAAAGCCGGTCACGTTGGTTGCGGTCGCAAAGCTCAGAGCGGTGGCGTCGGTGAAGGCCAGCACGTCCGTACCGGTTGCGCCGCCGGTGATCGTGTCACTGGCATCCAGATGGCCGTTTGACGTGACGATGGTGTCCGCGCCTCCGGCAAAGCCGGTGATGCTGTTGTTGACGCCGGTTTTGGTTGTTACACCGGTTGCCGCCGCAGAGAGCGTGACCGCTCCCGTGCCGCCGATGATGACAAGCTCCGCCAGATCCGCGCCAAGGTTGCTGGCGTCCAGACTGACCGTTGCCGTAC
>JAKFYP010000183.1 GCA_021730835.1 Alphaproteobacteria bacterium | reverse complement strand
CGCACTGGAAGATGATGAGCCGGAAAAACTAATCGTCGGCACGGCGGCGCTAACACATGCGCTGCTGGAACAAAAACTGGCAACGATGGGGATCAAGCCGGGTGATAACATCACCTCCGCGCAAATGGGAGAGCTTCGCAACCATCTGAATACGGCGCTTCCCGCCGCGATTAAAGACCCGGCAAAGCGCCCGCAGACCGATCCTGCCATTGACTGGGAGTTGCTCAAAGACGTACACAATGCGATTCCGGGTTTTTTTAGCTGGGCCGCCTCGACCAGCGTGGGCTTATCGGCGAAATCCACCGCCGAAACGCTGATGGTCACGAACGACCGTCAACTCAAACTACCCAAAACGCCGTTTGAATTTCACCTGCGCACCCAACTGACGCTGGAGTCCTCTCAATATACCAACCCTCTCAGCCTTGCCTCGCTGGCCAGCACCCTGAAAGCCAATGGTCTGGAAGATGTGCAAGTGCTTCTCAAAGGCCAGACCGAACGTGTTTCCCTTGCTGATTATATCAGCCGCGTCATTGGTGAAGAGACTCTAAAGGGAGAACCCGCTGACGGGGCGAATCTAACCTATGCGCAAGTGGATAAGCAAGCCCGCGAGACCTCGCAGCGCATCCGCAAACGGTTGCTCGATGAAGTGCAACTGGCTGACGGCAGGAACAAAGACGAGAAGAAGCAAATCCGCGAGCAATATGAGCAGATCGTCAACGGCATCGCGGGTACGGACGGCAGGGGATATAACCATACCCAACTCAACGGCTACACCATAGCGTTTTCGACCTATACCGTCGCCGCCGGTGATGAAGCCGCCCGCACAAAGCATTACGACCGGCTGCTGCTGAACGAATCCCGCTCTGACAGGGTGGTGATACCTTCCGATGAAGCGTCGCTGAGCGCGCACGTCGCCGCCAGCAGTTCCGGCATTGACGCCGGGGCATTCACCCGGGCGATGCTTCCCCCTCCCCCGCCGCCACCGTCACACTCCGCAGTACAGGAGCGCGATTCAGGAGGCGATGAAGGCGGAAGCGGCATCGGCGATTTTTTTGGAAAAATCGGCAGCATATTCAGCGGAGACAGCATCAAAAGCGGTATGTCGAAAATCGGCAGTTCCGGCTGGGGACAGTTCCTGATGCTGGCCGGTATTATTCTGGCGGGCTGGTACGCGTTCAATGGCGGCGGCAGCCTCATCGGGGGGCTAATCGGCGCGGTTGCCATCATCGGAGTGATGATGCTGGCAGCCGGAGGCATCGGCAGCGGTCTGTTCGGCGGCGGGGGCAAGGGCGGCCCGCATAAAAACCCCACGCAACTGGCAAAATCGCACCTTCCCTCGATTGAAAAAGCACCGGGGCAAGGCACGTCGCTTCCCGGCCAGACTCTCACCCCGGAAAAAGCCTATGACCGTATTCTCGCCGCCAGCGCCACCGATCTGAAATGGAATGGAAACGACGCGGATGAACTGCTGAAACTGGAGAAAAAATTGCAGGGAGAAAGCAAATTAACGGCGGATAATGTATTGCAGGCCGTAAAAAGCAGCAGTGATCACGGCCTGAAAGCCAGCTACGCCGCTTTTAAAACATGGCAGCGTCAGCACGCCGCCGAGATCACCGGAGTCTATGGCGACGCAGGAACATATAAATACGTGCTGGAGCAGGATGCCACCGACCCATCAAAAGCGCATCTGATCGGGCTGGCGGCACGAAAATTCGGCCTGAACGAACGCGGCGAAGATGAGAGCGGATACCAGCCCAATGCCCTGACCCGATTCCCGGCAGATAAGGTTATTTTACTTGATAAAATACCTCTGCCCGCAAGCCCCCAAAAGGTCTCGCGGTTAAGCGGCGAGCAGATTCAAACCGTCGGGAAACTGGCCCAGCAAGGCCAGCAACTGGCATTCCTTGACATTGATGATTCCGCCTCGCCACCCGCCGCAACGCCGCGTGTTCCGCCGGAACAAAGTCTGCAACGGCTCTCTGCCGTGCCGGGTGTCCATTAATCCACGCCTGCCGGACGCTATAGTGTTTTCTAATTAGATTGATAGGCGAAGCCCGAGCCGACGTGTAGTAAAACCTACACGAGGCGAAGGGTGACAAAATAGCAATCAACTACAAAACACTATACCACGGCCAGACACGCCCGGTCGCCGCCGTGACATAGGCCTTGTACGCAGCCAGCAGCCGCAGCGTCACCGGCCCGGGCCTGCCCGCGCCAATCGGCTGGTTATCGAGCATCGTCACCGGCAGAACATGCGAGCTGGCGCTGGACATAAACGCTTCATCGGCCTTGCGGGCGTCTTCGATATGAAACCCGCCCTCATCTACCGGAATACCCTCCGAGCGGGCCAGCGCCGTCATGACCTGCCGCCTTACGCCGTTGAGAATATGGTGATCCGCCGCATGGGTGATGATCGTGCCGCCGCGCACGATATAGGCGTTTGACAGCGCCCCCTCGGTAACCATCCCTTCCGCATCCACCAGAAAAACCTCCCGCGCCCCGGCCTCGGCGGCAAGCTGGCGGGCCAGCACGTTGGGCAGCAAGGCGACGGTTTTCACATCGCACCGTTGCCAGCGCAAATCGGGCGTGGAGATGACGCGGATGCCCTCCTCGAATTCCTTGCGGGTCGGCTCCTTGAGCGGCATCACGAACATGGTCAGGTTAGGTTTCGCGCTTTTGGGGAACGGGTGAGCGCGAGGAGCGCTCCCTCTTGTGATCTGGAAATAAATATAGCCGTGCTCCAGCGCATGGCGTGACACCAGTTCTTCCATCACGGCCCGCAACGCCACATCGCTCATGGTAAAGGAGATACGCACGGCATCGAGTGAACGGCGCATCCGCTCCAGATGCTTATCGGCATCGAGAAAACGGCGGTTGAAAAACAGTGCTACCTCGTAGATACCGTCACCATACTGATGGCCGCGATCCCACATGGAAACCTGAGCCTCGGGAGCCGGGACGTATGCGCCGTTTACATAACAGATGCGGGTCATAGGCGCGTTCAGGTTTCTATCACCGCCCAGTTCGGATTGGCGGATTTCAGGCTGCGCTCAAACGTCCAGACATCTTCCACCGTTTCAATATCGGTTGCCGTTTCGCTCACCGCCTTGCCTTCCTTATCGCGCTCGGATTGCATCTGTTCCGTACGGAAACGCACCGTGATCCGCGCCTTCCCCTTATCCATCGCAACCGCCTCCGGCTCGGCGGAGAGAATTGAGATCAGCGTGGTTTGCACGGTATTCTCTTCTTTCTCGCGCTTGTCAATTTCTTCGGCCAGCGCCGCGCATACCTCTTTGGCCAGCAGGGTTTTAAGCGTTTCCCGGTCGCCCCGGGCAAACGCCTCGATCACCATTTCAAACGCCACTTTCGCGCCGGTGATAAAATCCGTCATGGAGAAGAAGCGGTCGGCTGCCCGAATCTCAAGAATGCCCTCACGGATCGGCTCGGGCCATTTGCCGACCGGCTCTTCCTCAATCACGGTGACTTCGGGACTGCCGGGCATCGGCTCGCGCTGCTCGGGATGAAGCTGGATCACCCGCTCACTGTCTTTGGGCATGTCACGCGGCGGCTCGTCATGCCCGATCTTGTGGCCGAGAACGCTGCGGAGTCGCAGAAGTACGAACGCCGCAATCACGGCAAGGATAATCAGGTCTGGGTGCATAATAAACCGGATATAAGGGGTTTGAATGCCAATTACAATCCATACTTCACGAAAACGTCACACATGACTATGCAGATTGCTCACATAGCTGATTTGATTGATGTGCAGGTAAAGTCAATAGGGAGACCATTGCATCACTCCTCCCCCCGCTCACAGCACCCGCATGCGGGGTGCTGTGTCCATACAAGGCCAGCACCCCGCAGGTGGATGCTGTATCTTATGGTTGGCCAGCACCCCGCAGGTGGATGCTGGGTCTTATGGTTGGCCAGCACCCCGCAGGTGGATGCTGGGTCTTATGGTTGGCCAGCATCCCACAGGTGGATGCTGGCGGGGGGAAGTTGGGAGGGGGGCGTTAAAAATCATCCTGCCGTATAGAAATGATTTTTATTTTTGATGCCCTCCCCCTAACCCTCTCCCGCAAGCGGGAGGGGGGATGATGCAATAGTCTCAATAGGCTATAAATCGTTTTCAGTAAACCATCCTCGCCCCAGAGAGAAGGAACTAACCCCGAAGAGATGAGAAAATACCAAAATCGCTAAATACAAAAAACGCGGGGAATTGCTCCCCCGCGTTCTGTGTTCGGCCTCAATGGCCGACAAGCTTATGAAATGTCGAATGTGAAGAGCGATCCATCCTGACTCGTTGTAACCTGCAAGTCCGACGCCGTGAAACTATCTATAAAGATGAAGCTATCGAAGAATTCAGGCTCATCAAGAAAAATAAAAGTGTTTACACCTACCTGACTGATTGAAATCGTCGGCATCGCCGATCCGGTAAATTCCAGATGTACAGTATCTACGTCATCGGTGAACTCTGAAGAAGCAATCGTATCACCAATCGTGCCAGCAGAAAAATTATTCAGATTATAGCTGAAGATATCCGCTCCCGCTCCGCCGAACAACACTTCATGAGAATTCTCATTATTGATCAGCAAATCATCGCCATCGTCGCCATGCAACTCCCGAGCAAAAAATGTACCCGTGCTGCTGCCGCCATTCAGCGTATCGTTACCGGCGCCGCCGAAGAGCAGGTCGTTATCGCCGTCGCCAAAAAGCGAATCATCGCCATTTCCACCGAGAAGCGTATCAACCCCGGCCTCTCCGTAAATGGTATCATTGCCATCGCCGCCAATGAGCGAATCATTGTCATTTCCACCTAATATCAAGTCATTATCACCGTTGCCGGAGATGGTGTCACCGCCATTGCCGCCGGTGATGGTATCCCCGAAGGCGGAACCGGTGAGGCTGTCGCCGAAGGCGGAGCCGATCAGGCTCTCAATGTCGATCAGCGTATCCGTGCCCTGACCGGTGGCTGTGCCGGTTGTCAGGCTGACAGTCACAGCAGCGGCGGAGGAAGTATAGTTCGCGGTGTCAATACCCGTGCCGCCGTTGATCGTGTCGTTGCCGTTGCCACCGATGATTGTATCGCTGCCCGCATCTCCCATCAACGTATCGTTGCCGCTGCCGCCGTTGAGATTGTTGCCGCCCGCATCGCCGGTGATGTTGTCGGCGCTGCCCGTGCCGGTCACGTTTTCGACGCCGGTCAGGGTGTCGTTGCCTTGCCCGGTGGCCAGGCCGGTCAGCAGGCTGACGGTCACGCCGCTCGCGGCGCCTGAGTAGGTCACCACGTCTGCGCCTGACACGTTCAGCCCGCCGATCAGCGAATCATCGCCAAGACCGCCGAACAGCGTATCGGCACCGTCGCCGCCATCCAGCGTGTCGCCTCCGTCACTGCCGGTGATGTTATCGTTCAGGCTGGAGCCGAGCACACGCTCAATGTTGCTCAGTGTATCCGTACCCTGGCCGGTGGCCGAGCCTGTCGCAAGATTGACGGTGACCCCCGCGCCGCCTGCGAAGCTGGCGGTGTCCGTGTTAGCGCCGCCATCCAGCGTATCGTTGCCGAGCGCGCCGAGCAGTGTGTCACTGCCTGAGCCGCCATTCAGCGTGTCGTTGCCCGATCCGCCGTCCAGCAGGTTAGCCCCGGTGCTGCCGGTAATATTATCCCCGTTCGATGAGCCGATCACGCGCTCAATGTTGCTAAGCGTATCAGTGCCCTGACCGGTCGCCGATCCGGCTGCCAGTTCCACCGTCACCGCCGCGCCGCCCGCGAAGCTGGCGGTATCCGTGTTAGTACCGCCATCCAGCGTATCGTCGCCAAGACCGCCAAGCAGCGTATCGTTGCCCGCGTCTCCGGCGATAGAATCGCCGCCATCGCCGCCGTCGAGCGAGTTATTGCCGACACTGCCCGCGATAGTGTCGCCCACGGAGGATCCGACGACATTCTCAATGCTGATCAGCGTATCGGTTCCAAGCCCGGTCGCCGTTCCCGCCACCAGATCGACCGTCACCGACGTCGTGCCGGTGAAACTGGCGATATCCGTGTTGCTGCCGCCATTGAAGGTATCATTGCCATCGCCGCCATTGAGCGAATCATTACCCGACCCGCCAATCAGCGAGTCACTGCCCGAATTGCCGATCAGCGTATCGTTACCCGCCGCTCCCAAGAGCGTATCGCTGCCGCTGCCGCCGCTGAAAGAGTTATTTCCGGAATCGCCGGTAATGCTGTCGGCGTTTGATGACCCGATGACGTTTTCAATCCCCGAAAGCGTATCCGTACCCTGACCGGTAGCCGAAAACGTCGCGAGATTGACGGTCACTGCCGCGCCGCCTGCGAATGTGGCATAATCCAGCCCCAACCCACCGATGATAGAATCATTACCCAAACCACCGTTGATCGTGTCATTGCCGTCGCCGCCATCGGCCGTGTCGTCACCACTGAGAAGGGTGATCGTATCGTTGCCGCCAAGACCGCTTACCAAATCAAAGTCAATCAGGCTGTCAAGGCCGTTAAGCGTGTCATTGCCCGATGTACCGTTAATAACATTAATCGTCATTGTTCTCTCCCTTAAATATCCCCTATAACATGAACCGTGCCATTGTGAAACGGCGTGAGCCACACATATTCTGTAAAAACAGGGTAGTCAATAAATTTTCCGGTTAACACGATCCATCGCTCCACCATCAGGGGGAAGTCATAACACTGTGAAACCGCTGTATAATCACCCCTGAATTGCGCTCAGATCGCAATATCGTCGTGCAAGGAAACCGAGGATTTTTGCGCCATTTTCTTGCGGTAGGCCTTTACATTGGCCGGGTAGGCAATGTCTTTGACGATCGAAAGGCTGCGCAACACGGCATAAAGATGGATATCGTCATCGGAGAGCGTGCCGCTTACCGCATCGGGCGAGCGAATCAGGCCGTCGAGCTGTTTGAGATGCTCCGTCGCCTGTGCTTTCATCTCCTTCGAGCGTTCCATATTGGACTCGAAACTGCCGATCATCGCTTCTTTCTTCCCGGTGAAATAGCGGCGCGCACCCTCGGTCGCAAATTCCTTCAGCGGGCTTTTGACCCAACGCGGCATTGCCAGCGGGTTGAGATAGGCCTTCGCTTCCATCATCCACGCATGTAGCGCCGGATTATCGCCCGCACCTATAAGGATTTTCGCTCCGCCAAATTCCGCATCAATCTCATGGACGATATCCATACTTTCGGGCATGAACGTGCCGTCATCCTTTTCGAGAATTGGCACCATTTTCCGGCCAATCATCCGGGTGGGCGTTTCCACATCGTCATTGAGCAGGGTGACCATTTCATACGGCAAGTCCTTGAACCCGAAAATCATCCTGGCCTTGGTGCAATAGGGGCAATGGTCATAGACGTAGAGTTTCATGAGGCGCTTTTCCTGCCTGTATTGCTACCGATTGCGCTTCGGACAACGGCCAGCAGGTGCTTATAGTCATAAGGTTTCACCAGATAATAATATACACCGGCGGAAGCTCCTTCAATCACCTGATGTTCCGCACCCGCCGCCGTTTGCATAATAATCGGAATGTCCTTGAATTTTTGGCTTTTTTCGATTTCACCGATCAGGGACATGCCATCCATCATCGGCATCATCCGGTCCAGCAGGATCAGTTCGATATCCTTGCGCTCACCCAGATGCGCCAGCGCCTGCAAGCCGTTTTCCGCCTTGACCAGAGTATAACCCTCCTCAGACAACGCCTCGCACATGATTTCCATACAACTCGGATCATCATCCACCAGCAATATCGCCACAAGCACCTCCCTTGATAGTAAAGAGGGGATATTGTGGCTCATTTGGAAACAACAGGGAAGTATTTTCTTCCTTCTCCGGCCCGGCGATATGCGTTTAGCGTTGCAACAGGGAGTTGCATCACCCATAGTTTAGCCACTTTGGGAAGGAGAACGTATGCAAATTGGTTCTTATACCTATTCGCCCGAAATTGTCGCGATGGTCAATCACGTCTGGATGCTGGTGGCCGTGGCAATCGTATTCCTGATGAAAGGCGGGTTTTTATTATACGAAGCCGGGCTGGTACGCGCCAAGAACACCATCAATACCGCGCAGAAAAACCTGAGCGATACGCTGGTTGCCACGATCATCTTCTATATGTTCGGCTACAACCTGATGTTCGGCCCAAGCGTCGGCGGATGGTTCGGCTGGTCTCCCGACTTCTCGTTTCATGAGATAGACCATACGTTTTTCCTCTATCAGGTCGCGTTTTGCAGCATGGTCGCGACGGTGATTTCCGGGGCGATGGCCGAGCGCATCCGCTTTGAATCTTACATGCTCACCACCGTGTTTATTACCGGTTTCGTTTATCCGGTGTTCGGGCACTGGGCGTGGGGTAACAAAGTAGTACATGAAAACACCTCCTATTTGCTTTCATCCGGCTTCATTGACTTCGCAGGCGGCACGGTGGTATGCGCTCTGGGCGGATGGGCGGCGCTGGCCGGTATTATCGTTATCGGGCCGCGCCTTGGAAAATACAACGCCGATGGCTCCAATAACCGTTTCCCCGGCAACAATATTGTGCTCTCAGGTTTTGGCGTCATGGTTATCTGGGTCGGGGCGCTTGCCTTCAACAGCGCGCTGGCCAACGCCGCCTCGCAGGATGTCGCCCATGTCATGTCCAATACGCTGCTAGCCGGAGCCATATCGGGATTTACTTCGCTGATCGTCGGGCGGTTTCTCGACGGGCTGTTCCGCCCCGAACGCTGCCTGTTCGGCACGCTCGCCGGGCTGAGCGCCATTGCCGCTGGATGCCACAGCTTCACCGCCTCGGACACCGTCATCGTGAGCATCGCCAGCGGCATTATGGTCTCAATAGTCTACCGCTTCATGGCCCGCGTCCTCAAGCTGGACGATGTGGTTTGCGCCGTGCCGATCAACGGCATCTGCGGCACGCTTGGTACGTTATCCGTTGGCCTGTTTGGCAATACGGAAACCTTCGGCGGCGCAACGCGGATGGAACAGTTTTTTGTCCAGTTACAGGGCGTAGGCCTAAGCTTTATCTGGGGCTTTGGCGCATCCTTCGCCTTTTTTCATCTGCTGAAAATGACGATAGGTTTGCGGGTCAGTCCGGAACATGAAATCATGGGCCTCAATAAGGCCGAGCACGGCGTCACGATGGGAACCGGCATGTTGCAGGAAGCGCTGCATAATATTGTCTCCGGCGAGGGCGATCTGACCCAGCGGCTTGACGAATCCACCGGCGATGAATCGGCAGAGATTGCTCATTTATTCAACCGTTTCGTCCAGCGTATCCAGTATCTGATGCTCAATATCAGCCAAAACGCCCGGGTGCTGGACGCCTCCTCCGACCGGCTGACCGCGCTTTCCGATAAATTCGCCGGGAATTTCGAGAATATTCTGGGTGAATCGGATGTGCTGATGACCAATACCATTTCCGTTTCTCAGGAGGTGGAGAACGCCAGTTGGGTAACACAGGATATGACCAAGAAAGTCGGTGAAATCGCCGATAATGCGCGTACCATGTCGCAAGAGCTTTCCGAGGTTTCCGATACAATCGGCCAGATGGCGCATTCCATCACCGAGGTAGCACGGGGATCGGATCAGGCCTCCGATATCGCCCATGAGGCCCGCGAACTGGTTACCGAAGCGGCGCAGGCCATGTCACATCTGGTGGAGACATCCGGCAAAATTGGTGGAATTGTCGATCTGATCCACAGCATCGCCGAGGAAACCAACCTGCTGGCACTCAACGCCTCGATCGAATCGGCCCGCGCCGGAGAGTTGGGGCGCGGCTTCGCGGTTGTCGCCGATGAGATTAAATCGCTGGCTACCCAGACCGCTACCGCCACGCGGGAAATTTCCACCCAGATCAAAGGTGTGCAGGACAGCACCGGTAACATGAACACCACGTTTTCCAATATCAGCAAGATCATCGGCACGATTGACGACGCCGTGAAGGGAATTTCCGGCAAAGCGGGCGTGCAAAGCGCCAATGTCGAGCGCATCGCCGGTTCGGTTTCCTCTTCCTCCAGCCGCGCCAACACCGTGGCTGCTGCCATCGCTGAAGTCGCATCCGGCACTCAGCAAGTATCGAAAAGCATGAATGACGCCTCCACCCAGACCAATAACACCATCGAAGCGGTGCGTTCCTATACCGATGCCGCTAAAGAGAATAAAACGAATGCCGGGGAGGTTCGCAAAACCTCTCAGGATCTGGCCTCCATCGCCGATGAACTAGCCACCGTCGTCAGGGCGTATAAGATATAGCAGTCGGCGGAAAAACGTTTTGGCGAGGAGATTCCCCCTGCCCCGCCGGAAAAGGGAATATTACGCCCGGGAGCGAACATACCAATTTACTTGCTATCGCGTATCATAGAAAGTGAATTGATAAACGCGACCGTGCGCCACGCCTCATGGCGCGTAACCACGATCAATACGTCATTGATCGTGAAATGGTATAAGAGTTGCCGTCATGCCGTATCCCGCCGATGATCGTATCCTGATCGAATTTGTTCCTGCTGGCCGCATGGTGAAAGTCAGCGCGATTGACCCGGTAACGATGACGGAGGTTTGCATCGTTGGGGATGCGACGGCATCGCAGGAGCATCTCTCGCGCCTCGCCACCCGCAAACTGCGCTATGTCATGGAAAAAAAGAAAAAGAAATCGTAATGGAAGAATCTCCTGCTTCTACCCTGCCCTGCATCGTGCTGGTACGCCCCCAGATGGGCGAGAATATCGGCGCGGCGGCTCGGGCCATGATGAATTTCGGCCTGCATGAATTGCGGCTGGTCGCTCCCCGGGATGGCTGGCCTAACCCCAAAGCACATGAAATGGCCGCCCACGCCGATACTATCATCGAACAAGCCCGCGTGTTCGAGACACTCGAGGACGCGCTGGACGACCGGCAGTTTACTCTCGCCAGCAGCGCCCGTCCACGCCAGATGACCATCCCGGCGGAGGAAGCGCCGCAGGCAGTCGCTATCCTTAATCACCATTATGCCCTTGCGGAGAAAACCGCGCTGGTCTTCGGGCCGGAACGCAGCGGTCTGCATAACGATGACCTTGCCTGCTGCCATCTGGTGGCCACGATTCCGACCCATCCCGATAATGCCTCACTCAACATCGCCCAGAGCGTCGTCATTCTGTGCTATCACTGGTGGCTGGCCTCGCGGGAGATTTCCCCCGCTTCGATGGATGAACCGGAAACCGCGACTGCCCGCGACATCGAAGCGTTTTACGAGCATCTGGCGGAATCGCTTGATGAAAAAGGGTATTTTAACCCGAAGCAAAAGGAGGATGGCATGCGTCGCAGCCTGAAATCCATGCTGCATCGCAGCCGCCTTACCCGGCAGGAAGTGCGTACCTGGCGCGGCATTATCCGCGCACTGGCGGGGCAGTAAGATACAGGATAATTTCCAAGGCTGGCTTTGAATGGCGATAATGCTTCCCCCATGCTTTCCCGGATTTGAGCTGGCTTGGCTTCGGGATTTTATAGCCGATTTACTTGTGTGACTTACAAATCAAATCGGCTATCGCCCGCGACTGCGGGAGCGCCGCCTATGCGGCGTAAAGTTTGTGTGTAAGCACAAACTCAATCAGCTATAAATTCCTTTTATCTTATTGATATTTATCAGAAAATCTGGAGCGGGTGAAGAGATTCGAACTCTCGACTTCAACCTTGGCAAGGTTAATCCAGTCTTATTTCTTATGATTTCCTGAAATTACCGGAAATTGATATTGACCTATAATTCAGCGTATTATAAGGTGACTCCTGTTATCTGGTCATTGATTCTATTTACCTGAATTCACCCTAAGCTGTTACCTATTTGTTACCTGAGCGAGATTCAGGCCATTTTAGGTAACAAAAGGAGGCTCTATGCCGCGCCTTACCAAGCGTTTTGTGGATATCATAAAACCTGCTGCCGAAAGCAAGGATGTTACCTATTGGGATGACAGCCTGAAAGGTTTTGGCTTGCGGATACAAGCCGGAGGCTCGCGTAGTTGGGTGGTGATGTACCGCACACGTGAAGGGCGCTTGCGTAAGCTGACGGTTGGAAAGGCGGACAGGCTAACGCCTGACGAGGCGAGAAAAGAGGCCAAGCTCAAGCTGGCCGAAGTAGAAAAAGGCCGTGACCCGGCCAGCGATAAAACTGCTGCGCGTCATGCGATGACGCTTGCCGAACTCTGTGACCTGTATCTGAAAGATGCCGCCTATCGCATTAAGCCTTCCACACTGGCGATGGACAAAAGCCGGATTGAGTGCCACGTCAAGCCTCTGCTTGGGCGGCGGTCTGTGCGAAGCCTCACCCTTGAAGACATAGAGAGGTTTCAGGCGGATATTGCGGCTGGGAAAACAGCTAAGTCCCGCGAAAAATCTGGCCGATCCGGGAAGCAGAGCGGTGGCCGGGGTGTGGCGGCGCGTACCGTAGGGATGCTCGGCACTATCCTTGAATTTGCCAGACGGCGAAAAATTATCACGGAGAACCCGGCGCGGGGTGTCCAGAAATTCACTGACGGCAAAAACAAGCGGTTTCTCTCCCAAGACGAACTCTTAGCCTTGGGTGCGGCAATGCGTGAAGCTGAAAATGAAGGGGAGAACCAGACCGGCATTGATGCAATCCGTGCCTTATTGCTGACCGGTTGCCGCCGCAATGAAATCCTTTCCCTGCCTTGGGAGTGGTTGGATATTAATGCCCGGTGCATCCGCTTCGGCGACACCAAAAGCGGCGCACAGCTTCGGCCAATCGGTGCGGCTGCTGCTGCGTTTCTGGATTCTCTGCATGGTGGAAAGAAACAAGAGGCCGGATATTGGGTATTTCCTGCTGGTCGTGGGAATAGCCATTTTATCGGCCTGCCCCGTGTCCTTGAAAGGCTTTGTATGCGAGCGGAAATCACAGGGATTACGATTCACACCCTGCGCCATACCTACGCGGCGACTGCGGCGGAACTTGGTTTTACTGAACTCACTATAGCGGGATTGCTCGGTC
>JAKFYP010000125.1 GCA_021730835.1 Alphaproteobacteria bacterium | reverse complement strand
GTCGGCAATGGTATATTCCGCCGCCAGCGCCTTGATTTCACCCTCGGAAAAGCCGATGCCGTCCAGCGAGCGGAAGGCCACGCGCTTGAGGCCATGACAAGCCGCGCATACTTCGCGGTAAACCTGCAAGCCGCGCTGCGCCGAAGGCTGGTCAAATTTACCGAACGGCCCCTCGAACTCCCAGTACATCTGGCGTGGTTCTTTGGTGTCGCCGCCGCTGGCCATGACACCCCCGGCCATCGCGCATGACAGGGCGGAAGCCAGCAGGAGGGTACGGGTATACGATACGGCACATGTCATTATTTCGGCTCCAGTACCGGCTTGCTGATACTTTTTGGCAGTGGCAACGGTTTTTCGATTTTGGTCAGCACAGGCAGGATGACGAGGAAATGGAAGAAATACCAGAAGGTCAGCACCCGCGCCCAGATGATATACGTGCCCTCAGCCGGACGTGAGCCAAGGTAACCCAGACCGATGCAGCAGCATAAAAACAGCCAGAAGAACCATTTGAATAAAGGACGGAACGTGGCGCTACGCACTTTCGATCCATCCAGCCAGGGCAGGAAGAACAGTACGATCAGCGAGCCGAACATGGAAAGCACACCGGCCAGCTTGGCCTCAATCAGCACGACGTTGGTAAAGGGTATCGCCACATCCGGCACGGCGCGCAAAATCGCATAAAACGGCAGGAAATACCATTCGGGAACGATATGCGGCGGGGTAACCAGCGGATTGGCCTCGATATAATTATCGGGATGACCCAGATAATTCGGCTGGAAGAACACAAAATAGGCAAACAGCATGAAGAACACGCCGAAGCCGAAGAAATCCTTGACCGTGTAATAAGGATGAAAGGGGATTTTATCCTGCGGCCCTTTGGCGTCAATACCCAGCGGGTTGCTAGAGCCATGCTGATGCAGCGCCATCAGGTGCAAAAACACCGCAGCGACAATGACGAACGGCAGCAGGTAATGCAGGGAGAAAAAGCGGTTGAGCGTCGGATTATCAACCGAGAACCCGCCCCACAGCCAGCTTACGATAGACTCGCCGACCAGCGGGAAGGCCGAAAACAGGTTGGTAATCACCGTCGCGCCCCAGAAGCTCATCTGGCCCCACGGCAACACATACCCCATAAAAGCGGTCGCCATCATCAGGATCAGGATCACGATCCCCAGCCACCAGAGCACTTCTCGCGGGGCTTTATAGGAGCCGTAATACAGCCCCCGGAAAATATGGATATAGACGGCGATGAAGAACATTGACGCGCCGGTTGCGTGCATATAGCGCAGCAGCCAGCCGTAATTCACATCGCGCATAATATGCTCAACCGAGTCGAATGCCATATCCACATGCGGCGTATAGTGCATCACCAGCACGATACCGGTGATAATCTGGGCCATCAGGCACATTCCGGCGATTGAACCGAAGCTCCACCAGTAATTCAGGTTACGCGGCGCGGGATAATCGACCAGCGTATGCTTCATGGCGGAGAAGATCGGCAGGCGGTAGTCCAGCCAGCCGATAATGCCTTTTTGTTGCGGTTGTTGCGGTGCGGCCATGACGTTTTGTTGCTCCGTTACCCGATTTTAATGCGGTTATCTTCAAGAAAAGTGTATTCCGGAACCATCAGATTGCGCGGCGCGGGGCCTTTGCGAATACGGCCCGCCGTATCGTAATGCGAACCGTGGCAAGGGCAGAACCAGCCGCCGAACTCGCCTTTATTCCCCCCCAGCGGCACACAGCCCAGATGCGTGCACACCCCGACCATCACCAGCCACTGCTCATGGCCTTCCTTAACGCGCTCGGCATCGCTCTGCGGATCGCGCAATTCCTCTACTTTCACTTCCCGGGCTTTCTCAATATCCTCCGGTGTGCGATGGCGGATGAAAACCGGCTTGCCCCGCCACATCACCTTGATCTCCTGCCCCGGCTGGACATGCGACAAATCCTGCTCGACCGAGGCCAGCGCCAACACGTCCTTCGAGGGATTCATGCTGTCAATAAACGGCCATGCAAGCGCCGCCGCCCCTACCGCACCCATCGCCTGCGCGGTCAGGACAATAAAATCCCGGCGGTTCGGATCATGTTCATCGGTCATCGGTAAAGGCTCATGGCAGAATCGTGATTTTCGCTTTTACTACATGAGGCGTATGGGCAGGGCAAGTCAAGAATCTCGCGTTTGACAGGATTGTCATGCGTATTGATTCCCGCTAAGTGATGTGCATGCCACACAAGCCGCGCCTCGTTCTCTACCAGCCGGACTACCCGCATAATTTTGGCGGCGTGCTCCGTAGCAGCGCCTGCCTCGGCGGGGAGTTGCACCTCATCGGGCCATGCGGTTTTCCGCTCGATGACAGGCGTATCCGTCAGGGCGCGCTTGATTACGGGGAATACCAGCCCTATATCCTGCATGCCTCGTGGGATGCGTTTTTAAAACAGCGCAGAGAAGGCAGACTGGTGCTGCTTACCACGCAGGGCAGCGCTCCCCTGCACACGAGCAGGCTGAAGCCGGATGACTGGTTGCTGTTCGGTCAGGAAAGCGCCGGTGCGCCTGATTTCATCCATCGCATGGCCGATCTGCGCGTCTCTATTTCGATGCAGCCTGGTATGCGCTCGCTTAACCTGAGCGTCAGCGCCGGAATCGTGCTTTATGAGGCGCTGCGGCAACGGGATTGCTATTCGGGGTAAGGCTCACGCCGTGGCATCAGCGCACGCACATGCTCCAGCGCCTGTTCCGCCTGCATTTTTTTATCCGTCGTCAGCAGGCGGATTTCATCCGGGGCAAGGCGCAACATCACCGTGTAATTAGGAATCTTGTCACCATCGCTGTTGAACGTTGTCTCCAGAATATCCGCAGATTTTATCTCTCTGCCGTACAATGTTCGGATGAGCGTTTTCCCCCGGAACATCTCCAGTTTCTTCTCGTGGCGCGATAATACGGCTTTCGGCTGCGCAAACAACCATTCCAGCAGATATTTTCCACCCGCCAGCCAGCCAATCGCGCTAAAAAGCATAGCCGCCGACCAGATAACATATAACCCTCGGGAATTATCAAATTTTTGCATATTTACTATGGTGGCCAGAGAAACAACACAACCCAGCAACCCGGCATAGAACAGAACACCAAGGAAATAGTATAAAAATGTATTGCAAAAGACAATTTGACGCTGCAATTCGATAATACGCACGCCGATCCACTGCCCTTTACACCCGATAAAAGGCCTGTTTTGATGTTTTCCAGCGTGAGATTGATGTTTATCAAGGATCATGCGGTTGAACCACCCGGTGTTTCATGCCAGAGTAGCACATTCGCGTAAGGAAAGTGTAAACGATGTCCGCCCTCCCAAAACCACAGGAAACCACACCTGTTCTCACCCCAGCCGAGCTAACCCGCCGCCGGGAAACCTCGTCCTTCTGGTTTCGCATGCTGCGCGACGATATTTGCGATGCCTTTGAACAGCTGGAAGAGGAAGCCGCCGCTATCGGCCTCTACAACGGCAAGCCGGGGAGATTTAAGCGCACCCACTGGCAGCGCGAGGAAGGCGGCGGCGGGGAAATGTCGCTGATGCGCGGCCTCGCCTTTGAGAAAGTCGGCGTGAATATCTCCGGTGTCTGGGGTACGTTCTCCGAACAATTCCGGCGGGAAATGCCCGGTGGTGAGAAAATGCCCTGCTTTTTCGCCACGGGGATTTCGCTGGTTGCCCATATGGCCAATCCGCATGTGCCCGCCGTGCATATGAATACCCGGTTCATCGCCACCGGCGACCGGCCTGTCGTCGCCGAGCGAAACAGCGTATTTCAGGAGCCGCCGGGTGAGCCATCCTATAAATCATGGTTCGGCGGCGGGGCCGACCTGACGCCGGTTTTTGAAAACAAGGAGATCGAAAGCCAGTTTCACGGGGCGTTCCGGGCCACCTGCGGACGCCATACGCCGGGCGATTATGATAAATATAAGAAATGGTGCGATGAGTATTTCTTTATCAAGCACCGGGGCGAAGCACGCGGCGCCGGAGGGATTTTCTACGACTATCTCGTCAGCGAAGACTGGGAGGCCGATTTCGCCTTTACGCAGGATGTCGGCAAAACATTCCTTGAAATCTATCCCGAGTTGGTGCGCCAGACCATGCAGACTCCGTGGAGCGAGGAAGACCGGCAGGCACAGCGGTTAAAACGCGCCCGCTACGTTGAGTTCAACTTGCTCTATGACCGGGGCACGCGCTTCGGCCTGATGACCGGCGGCAACCCGGAAGCCATCCTGATGTCCATGCCGCCCGAAGCGGTGTGGCCGTAAGCGCCTAGTTCCGCGCCTTATCGACCAGCTTATTCTTGCTGATCCACGGCATCATACCACGCAGCTTTTTGCCGATTTCTTCAATCGGATGCTCGGCCTGACGGCGGCGCGTCGCCTTGAAAGAGGGTTGTCCGGCTTTGTTCTCCAGCATCCAGTCGCGGGCGAAGCGGCCCGACTGAATATCCTCCAGCACTTTTTTCATTTCGCGCTTGGTGTTGCGATTAACGATGCGCGGCCCGGTAACATAATCGCCGTATTCCGCCGTGTTGGAGATAGAATAGCGCATATTGGCCAGTCCGCCTTCGTAAATCAGGTCAACGATCAGCTTGGTCTCATGCAGGCACTCGAAATAGGCCATCTCCGGCGCATAACCCGCTTCAACCAGCGTCTCGAATCCGGCCATGATCAGATGCGTTATCCCGCCGCATAACACCGCCTGCTCGCCAAACAGATCGGTTTCGCATTCCTCACGGAAGCTGGTCTCAATGATGCCCGAGCGCCCGCCGCCAATCGCCGAAGCGTAAGACAACGCGATATCCAGCGCATTGCCGGAGGCATCACGCTCAATGGCCACCAGACACGGTACGCCGCCACCCTTCTGGTATTCGCCGCGCACCGTGTGGCCGGGGCCTTTGGGAGCGATCATGAACACGTCGAGGTCTTCGCGTGGCTCGATCAGCCTGAAATGAATGTTGAAGCCATGCGCGAAGGCCAGCGCCGCTCCCTGCTGCATGTTATCTTTCAACTCATTGAGATACAACTCCGCCTGTAATTCATCGGGAACCAGCACCATCACCACGTCGGCCCATTTGGCGGCCTCTTCCGGCGTGGCGACCTCAAACCCGGCTTTTTTCGCTTTATCTATACTCGATGAACCGAAACGCAGCCCGATACGGATATTTTTGACGCCGCTATCCTTGAGGTTCAGCGCATGGGCATGGCCCTGACTGCCAAATCCGATAATGGCTACTTTTTTGCCCTTGATTAAGCCGACATCGGCATCCTGATCGTAATATACGTGCATTGCTTTCTCCTGTGTTCGCCCGCAAGCTGTGGTGGAGCTTTCGGGTGAGGTGTCGAACCAACTATTCCGAATATTAGAGCGATGGGAACAGCTTTTCAAGAAGGATATATTTACAAAGATTGATAATATTTGTACAATAAAAAGATCAATTATGAGGTAATATGCGATGCATGTATCTTTAACACCAGAATTAGAAGGCATTATCAAAAACAAAGTCGAATCTGGCTTATATAATAATGCCAGTGAGGTTATACGTGAAGCCTTGCGTTTTATGGAGATGAATCAAGACATCGTCATGCAGATGAAATTAGATCGTTTGCGTATGCATTTGCATACTGGCGAGAATGAGATTGCAAACGGCCAAGGTTCTACCCTGAAAAACAAAGAGGACGTTTCCACTTTCTTTGATGGTATTCGCTCATAATGTCTCAATATCAAATTGTTGTCTCCCCACAAGCGCAGCGGGATTTAAAAGAAATCCGTACCTATACTCTTCAAGGCTGGGGAGCTAATCAAGCAGATATATATTTAGGCAAGATAGAAGCCGCTTTTTATAGTTTGCTTAATAGTCCTGAAATCGGCCGCGAACGTAACGATGTGAGAACAGGATACCGTAGTATCGTGATTGAAAAACATGTTCTGTTTTACAAAATTGAGAAATCAGAAATCCATATCCTCGGCATTCCGCATGGCCGTATGGATATTTTGAATTACTTTTCCTGAGAAAAAGGCAAGACCGCCCAAAGTTAAATTTTTATCGTGATAAAATTAATTTCGGAAGAAATTAAAATGGTGGAGGGGGAAGGATTCGAACCTTCGTAGGGAAAACCCGGCAGATTTACAGTCTGCTGCCATTGACCGCTCGGCCACCCCTCCTTGCCGTGAGGATCAGGAACCGGAATCGGAAATCAGGGATATCCGTATGAAATGCGTGACCGTGTACTACACCCCGAATCCCGGCCCCTGCGTCCTGAAACCTAACCAAATCCTTTCGGAATCTGGTGTGCTACTGTATAAGCGGCCCGGTGTCAACGATACGGGTAGGGAAATGACCGGAAAAAAGCATCGCGGAAAGCCCCGCCAGAAAACTCAGGGGCCTCAGGGAGCCTACTGGATGTACGGCCAGCACGCCTGTGCCGCCGCCATCGCCAACCCGGCGCGCCATATCCGGCGTATCGCGGCGACACGCAACGCGGCCCCTGCCCTGCCGCCGGAGCGCACGGGCCTTGCGCCGGTTGAAATCCTCTCGCCCGCGGAAATTGACCGGCTGCTCAGGGGGGATGCCGTGCATCAGGGGATTGCCATGCTGGTCGAGCCACTCGAGGGGCTGGCGCTGGAGGATATGCTTCTTTCGCATCCAAAGGGGGGAAGTTCCCCTCCCAACACCTCCCCGCAAGCAGCGGAAGGAGCCGTTACTTCGTTTGCCGGGTCATCGGAAACCCTGCTCATTCTCGACCAGATTACCGACCCGCATAACGTGGGGGCGATTTTCCGCACGGCGGCGGCGTTCAGCGTGCGGGCGATCATCATGCCCAAAGACGGCGCGGCGCATGAATCGGGAGCACTGGCCAAGGCAGCGTGCGGAGCGCTGGATATCGTCCCCTACGCACCGGTAACCAATCTGGCCCGGGCGCTGGATGACCTCAAGGAGGCGGGCTGGTGGGTACTGGGCCTCGACGGCGAAGCCACAACCGCTATCGGCCATATGAATACTTCCGGAAAAACGGCGCTGGTGCTTGGCGCGGAAGGCAAAGGCATGCGCCGCCTGACCGCCGAGCGCTGCGACCTGCTGGCGCGCATCCCCATATCGGCGGCGATGGAAAGCCTCAATGTCTCCAACGCCGCCGCCATCGCGCTTTATGCGATTACACGAAAGTGAAGTCGGCTTGCATCACAGCGCTGTTTCTGCTTCACTGGCGGCATGCGGGTATTTTCCATTTATGCGGCGGCGATGCTGGCGCTCTCAGGCGCGCCTGCTTATGCGACGCTGAACAACGTCACTCCGCCCGATGTGAAGGCGGGGAAAGCGGTGGCGGAGATTCGCAGCGGTGTGGATTTCGGTGACGATCAGAATGCCCGCGCCTTCCGTCTGCGCGAGCAATTCGATTACGATTTTAACGAGTGGTTTAATCTGCGGCTGTTCGCCACGCAGGCGCAACGGGAAGCCGGGGTCTTTGAATACGGCGCTACCGGCGTTGAATCAAAATTGCAATTACTGGAGGAAGATGAAACCGGCTATGGCGGGGCGATCAAGCTGGCTTACGCGCTGGCCGACGGTGACGACAAACCCGACAGCGCCGCCGTCTTATGGTTTGGCCGCACTTCCCCCGGCGCTTACATCCTGACGCATAACGTGGTGTTCTCGCACGAGGTGGGAGAGGATAAACAGGATGGGCTGGGTCTGGCGCTGAGCTGGCAGGGATTATACAAGCTGCCGGAGGGGGAATCGAAACTCGGCTTTGAGATGTTCAACAATTTCGGGCGGCTCAACCATAGCGGAAGCTGGGAGGATCAGCGCCATACGATCGGGCCGGTGATGTACGGGAAGTTCAGCGATAGCTGGGGATTTCAAACCGGCCTGCAATTCGGCATTTCCCGGCAGACTCCCGACAGCGCCTTTAAGTTTTTCCTCAACCGGTCGTTTTAGATAGCGTTCTACCGGTGAGGCTTATCGGAGACGCAATTCATCCCCTGGCCGGAGGGCGTCGGCGTGCATCCCGGAGGAGCGGCGGACGGCGCGTCGCTAAGCGGCGTTACGCCTGCATTATTCATGACAGTGCGGATGTGGCGGATTTCTTCCGGCGGTGAGACAGGAGATACAGGAATTGAGGGTGCGTTCGCTGGTGCGTTCGGCAAGCCAAGCCGATCCCCCGACGCTTTTTTGGTGACGGGATCCAGAATCACGGTCACACCGCCACCCGGTATCACTTCCGGCTTGTCTCCGGCTGAAACCGTGAACCCTGCCCGAACTTCAACCAATCCGTCCAGAACCTTTTTTCCGGCTTCCGCCCGACCATAAGGGTCATGCCCGTTATAGCCCCCCGCAGCCGTCACGGAATACGCTTTTTCCGGGCCAAACTCCACCCGTGCGCCACCCGATCCTTTAATGACGACATCGCCGCCTGACAAATTCGCCGTCACGCCTGCCGTACCAAAAGCGGTAATATCGTCTGTCACCTTTTGGCGGATCACTCCCTCCACATCGACAGTAACCGTTCCCCCGGTACTTACGGAAAGACTGCTTTGCACTCCCGCCTCAGTGTTTCCATTCAGAGAAACAGTGAAAACCCCCGCCTGCATGCTCACCGCCGTTTTGAATAAAGGAGCGGTATTTACTCCAGCACGGATCACCGTTTCTCCCGGCGTGCGTGTGATGCCCTGATAACCGATCGTATTGATACCGGCATCGACAGTGCCATTGGGCAGTTTTTCGATCTGCTCACGGGTAATTCCTGCTTGTGCACCAGTAGAAGATACGCCTGTTACCGCATCCTGAATCGCACCGGAAAGCCCGGTATGCTCTACCCGGACTGTCTGTACAGGGGGTTGCGACGGCGATCCCGGTGTCTCACTATTTTTTTTACCCATATTGCAAGCGCCTGAACTGATAGACAGGCCTGATACCATTCTACCACAAAACCCTTAATTTTTTAATGAATTTTAGATGATTGGGCTTTTACGCGGGTATGCGGCCATGCTATAAAAGGCCATGTCCGATGATATGTGTCAGTTATATCTTATTTCCCCGCCGGTTATTGACGATCTCAGCCGGTTTTCCGAAACGCTGGATGCAGCCCTGTCGGCAGGCGGCGTCGGCGCGTTTCAGTTACGCCTCAAGCAAGCCGCCCCGGCGAAGGAGGCAAAAACCCGCCTTACCCTGCCCGCCGCGCCGGATGAGGTCATACTGAAGTCGGCGGAAACCCTTATACCGGTCTGCCGGGCGCACGACGTGGCCCTGATTGTCAACGATTCCCCCATGCTGGCCAAAGCCGCCGGGGCGGACGGGGTGCATCTCGGGCAGGAGGACGGCGACATCGCGGCGGCCCGCGCCCTGCTCGGCGAAGACGCCGCTATCGGCGTGACCTGCCACGCCTCCCGGCATCTGGCGATGGAGGCCGGGGAGCAGGGTGCGGATTATGTGGCGTTCGGAGCGTTTTTTCCGACGACTTCCAAAACTCCGCAAGCGTTGGAGCGCTGGGGCACACCCGATATTTCCCTGCTCGAATGGTGGAGCGCGTGGACAACCGTGCCCTGCGTCGCCATCGGCGGGATCACGCCGGATAACTGCGCGCCGCTGGTGCGCGCCGGAGCCGATTTCCTCGCGGTGATTACCGCCGTATGGGAACACCCGCAAGGCCCTCAGGCAGCCGTGCAGGCATTTCGGAAAGCCATTACTTCCGCCTGAGTTCCGGCCCCCATTCGCGGATAAGCTGTCTTTGCACGGATTCGATATGGGCGATTTTGGCCTGATGCGAAACCTGATACCAGAAAGCGACAAGGTTATGCGAGCCTTTATAGAGCAGCCAGCCCACCCCGGCGGCGGCATACATGAAAAACCAGACTTTGGGATCGGTAAAGTACTGCATGAACATCCGCATATTGTTTCCGGTGGCGACCAGTTCAGATACATAAGGCAATACGCCTGAGAGATTACACATAAAGACCGTGCGCGCCAGACTTTTCTGCTTGCCGGTATCAACGATGAACGCCACGATCGTCGGGATCATGCCCATCAGCAGCAGGATGATCGTAGACTGGATGATGAAGGCCAGCGCGAACCCGGCGACCAGCAACAGCAACGCCGTCTTGCTTCTGCCTTTTTTCTCTTTTCTGGGCTTCTTGCCCTTCTCCTCGTTCGACATGGGATACCTACAGGGCGTGCAGCTTCAGGACATGATAAATAGCGTAGGAGAGCATCCCGACGGAAACCATCAGTGAGATACGCCGCCCGAAATACTGATTGCGCTCGGCCTGCGCTTTAACATCGGTCAGGCGAGCGATTTTGCGGTTATTCTTCTTATATACCTCAACCGCCTGAAGAAACCCTTCCGCGTCCTGCGCCAGCATTTTGGAATTGATCAGCGCACCGAGCACCAGCGATACCTGCCCGTATTCCGCCGCGGCAATAATATCCCGCGTTATCTGCTTGCGCACTTTCTGGCTATGCAGGCAGGAAAGCAGCCCGATCAGCCGATATCCCGCCCAGCTTGCCAGCCCGCGCAGCGCGCCGACTCGTGATTTCTCCTGCGCTTTGGCAAGCATGAACATCACCTGCAATTCGGGACTTTGCGCCAGTTTTGGATAATGCCCCAGCATGAGAAAGCCGGTTTCCTTAGCAATATTGGCATGGCAGGTGATATAGGCAGCGATGTTACGATCCACCAGACTATCCTCGTGGCTCTCCACCGCCAGCGCATCGAGGCACAGCAGCAACTCTTTGAGGGAAGTCGGATAGCTGGCGATGACCCGCTCACTCATGCAGGGTAAATGCGGATTCATCTCATAGAGGAATCGCTCAATGCCGAAGCCAACGCTCACCCGGGAAATAAAGCGATGGGTGCGCTGCATTTTCCACAGAATATCCGAGCATTCCTTGCTCAGATGCGCTCCCTGCTGGTCGCACCAGAAATTCGGCAGATCCATGCGGATCATGGCATTAATCTGGTTGATCGCCCGCTGGTTTCCGGTACGGATGGCACTGCACAATACCGGCCCGAGCATATCGAAATTGAGCGACAACTCCATATAGCGCAGCGGCCCGTCAGGATCGAGCGCCGAGATGACTTTGGAGAGCAACTCGTCATTGAGCTTCTGGTTGGTGACGGTCATGCCGCCGCTGGTATCAATGGCGCGGCGAACGACATCCGCCCGGTTTTTTTTGTGCATGCACTGGTCGATCCAGCGCGGCAGGGCATCGTCGCGCACGACGGCGCGAGCGTCATCCCAATGCCGATGGAAGGTATGGGCGATGGTGCGCAGGCTATGGTATTCCTTTTCCGCGAAAACAAACGGACGGTGCGAATCACGTGGTTCGGACGGATGCAGCAAATTGTAGCGCTTGCCGCCCAGCCAGTTACCGAGTTGCTCGACTCCCCAGCGTTCCGCCGTATTGTCGTTGAGCGCGCCGATGAGGAAATCACTGAGGTTGGAAGAAACGCTGATCTGCGAGGTCATGACATTATACGTCCCCGAATGCAGTTGCAGCGCCGCATAATGTTCCTTGCTCAGGGCGCTGAATCGCTCCAGCCCGAACATGCACTCAATGGCCAGCACCGCCAGACTGTAGACATCCACTTTAGTCGAGCCTGCCCCCATACCCTCCTGCGACGCCATCAGGCGCTCGAGCGGTTCATAGAGAAAGGGTTTGGAGTAACTCGCCGACTCGGCGACGCAATCCCCGAGCACAATACCCTCCCCCATGAACAGATTGGCAGGATGTATCCGGCAATGACTGATGCCCTTCTCCTCGAAAATCGCAATAACCTCATGCAGCGGCTTGAGGATTTTCTCGATAAACACGTTCTCCGGCAGACGCTGACTACCGGTCAGCAGATCGGATAAGCGCTTGCCGTCAGGCTTCTGATAGACCAGTACATAACGGGCATCGCCGGTCGCGGAGATATGCGCCACGCCGTGATCGGCCAGCCGGATCAGGTGGTTATTGGGGAAACTGCCCAGCGCCGCCAGCGCCCGGGCGCGGTAAGGCCGCATCGGATTACAGATATAGGCGAAATAGGAATGGGCGTCGTCCTTGCTGTCGGTCACCGCGTAGGCATTCGCTCCGCCGTAACTGAACTGCGGCAACATCTTGTCGCAATGGATGGTGTAACGCTCCTTGAGCCGGTCGCTTTCGCGGCGCATCACCGACACGCCCGGCGACTCGTAATGTGACAGGCTTTCCTTCAGTTGCCGGGCCGCTTCGGCCAGCACGTCCTCGCGTACTTCCCCTTTTTCCGGCAAAGCATCATCCATCGCTTCCCCTTCGGGAACCTGCTGTGTTTCCATTTTGCTAAGTGCCGATTCTGCCATGCAGTGATTATACGGCAGTTTTTTGCTGTGGCAAAGAAAGCTCGGCAACATAAAGGAATTTTCAGGATTTTCCATCGCCTGTGTGATGCCCTTCCTTTACATATCCGCCATCGGCAGCTACGGTGAGTCCATGCAAAAACCAGACAATACCCACCGGCGGGGCCTTGCCCTGTTCGCCGAAGCCAATGCCCGCCTGCAGGCGAAGGATTATCGCGGTGCGGCGGCCCTCTACGAACAGGCGGTTGCCTGTATTCCCACTTCGCCTGAGATCGTTACCAATCTCGCGGCGACCTATATCCATCTCTGGCGCATGGAGGATGCCCGCCATCTGCTCGACGGTGTGCTGCGTTTTGTCGAACTACCGCAGGCATGGCTGAATCTCGGATTATGGCATGAGAAAATACGCGACCTTCCCGCAGCGGCGCAATGCTACCGCAAGGCCATCGCCGTGCAGCCGGGCTATCTTCAGGCCATGTTCAACCTCGCCAAAACGCTGGCCGATATGGGCCAAATGGACGAGGCGGCAGAACTGAGCCGCGAGGTATACGAACATGCGCCGCCCGGTTCGGCCCTGGCCGATGAAGCGCTCTCTGACCTGCTTTACCGCGCCGCGCATGGCTGCGACTGGGAACTGACCGATCGCTAC
>JAKFYP010000059.1 GCA_021730835.1 Alphaproteobacteria bacterium | reverse complement strand
GGATGGGGCCAAACACCGCCCGGTGATGCTACATCGCGCTATTTTGGGTTCGCTGGAGCGTTTTATCGGGATTCTCATTGAGGAATATGCCGGGAAATTTCCCTTCTGGCTGGCTCCCTTGCAGGTCGTCGTCGCGCCGATTACCAACGAGCAGGACGCCTATGCGCTTGAGGTGACGGCGGCGCTGAAAAAAGCCGGTATCCGGGCTGAGGCCGATATTACGTCCAATAAGATCAACTACAAGGTGCGCGAATACTCCGAGTTGAAAGTGCCGGTAATCCTCGCCGTCGGCGGGCGCGAGGAGGAGGGCAGAAGCGTGGCCGTGCGCCGCCTCGGCTCGCAGGGCCAGAGCGTGCTTGGCCTCGATGCGGCAATCGCGCAACTGGCTCTTGAGGCCGCGATGCCGGGGGCGGGCTGACATGACGCGGGGCTTGCCTAACGGTTGCGTATCCTCTATGGTGTGCGCTTCTCCAACAGAATGAGTAACAGACACATGACGGACGTAAACTGCCTATGAAAGGCGCGGGAAATAGCAATGAGCCGCGCATTAACCACCGGATAAAGTCGGAGAAAATCCGGCTGGTGGATGCTGAGGGAAACATGGTAGGCGTCGTGTCGGTGGATGAGGGCATGCGGATGGCCGAAGCTGCGGGGCTTGATCTGGTCGAGGTGTCGCCCAATGCCGAGCCGCCGGTGTGCAAGATTCTCGATTACGGGAAATACAAATACGAGCAGCAGAAAAAAGCCAATGAGGCGCGCAAAAACCAGAAGGTGATTTCCATCAAGGAAGTCAAACTGCGCCCGACCATTGACCCGCACGATCTGGAAATCAAGATGCGCAATGTGCGTAAATTCCTCGATGCCGGGGATAAGGTGAAAATCACCCTGCGCTTTCGTGGCCGCGAGATGTCGCATCAGGAGTTGGGTCGCAAGCTGCTCGATAAGGTGCGCGAAGACCTCGCCGATGCGATTCGTATTGAGCATGAGCCGTCGCTTGAGGGCCGCCAGATGATTATGGTCATTGCCCCGGCGAAATAAGCCCGTCAGCTTTCCTGCAATGCCTCGAGTTCTTCCGGCGTCAGGGTTTTGCGGCGCACGCCAGCCTCACCCGGCAGCCATACCAGTTGCAGATTCTCCGGGTTGCGGGCGAATACGCGGTCTTCCGTTACCATGCCGAGATTCGGCGGAATATTGTTTTTCGCCAGCCCGACCACGGTGTATTTATCGTCGCGGCACATGCCGATTACCACGCGGGGCCGGTCAATAAAGACCTGTGAGCCGCGCAGTTCATCAAGGCATTCCGCCGGGGTTGCCGGTTTGGCGCCTTTTTGCAGGTGATGCACCACCACCACGGCTGAACGCTTGCGGATGGCGAATTCTTCGATGGCCTCGAAAAACTCACTGACCACCTCGGCATCGTTTTCATCGCCGACAAGGTATTTTCGTGCGGGATCGACAACGACGATCGGCACATCGGGCATCTTGCGCAATTCGGTCAGATATTGCGCGAAGCTCTGCTCCCGATCCATGAATTCCGTGCGGTGGAACTGGATACGAATGGCGCGTTTTTCAGGATCGAACAACTCGGCGCGGGCATTGATAATCGCCGGGCCGTCCTCGCCCGAGAAATAGACGCAGATGCCCTTGCAATATTCCCGGTTGAGGCTTTGCCCCAGCCAGACCGGTTCCTCGTCACCCGGCTTCAAATCCATTGCCGCCAGCACGCAGAGATGGTGCGCGAGGCTACTTTTCCCGGTTCCGCCGGGCGCGGCGATGAGGGTGACAGCGCCCCGCGGTATCCAGCCGTTGACAATGAATTCAAACGCATCTTCCGCGCCGACCTCGCGCATCGGGCCGGTACGATCGAATAAATAAAGATCACGGGCACACAGGTCGAAGAAGCGGTTGTTTTGCGGAATATCTTTCGGATCCCGCCCGAAGCGCATATAAAGCGAATGCTGGCGGTCATAGGCCTCCCAGCATTGATGCGCCTCCTTAATCTTTTGAATATCGCACCGATGCCCGGCGGCAATGTTCTCGGGCGGCAGTTCTTTCGCGCCTTGCGGCAACAAATCGTCGAAATGCTGCTGGCCGAATATCCCGTGCGTACAAAGATAGTTGATGCCTGAGAGGAGATAATAGGGCCAGTACAGATCGCTACTCTGATTGACCAGATCGTATAGCTCCCGGCACCCCTCAACCGTGCCGTTTTCCTTTACTTCAAGCGTGCGGGCGGCAAGGCCCAGCATTTTGATGCCCATGCCTTTCTCATCGCCGCGGGTGATCGGGGCGTTGAGCACGCCAAGTCCGGTGATGCGCGCCGCCATATCGTTATTCATGCGTGCAATGCCGAGCGCGAAGGCGCTGGCCCAGCAGACGCCGCTACCCAGCGGCCTGTAGGTTCCTTCCGTAGTTTTCTCGTGCACCACCGGATTGAGCAACAGCGGTGAGTTGGGCAGTTTACCGTTATTGTAATGCGTAAGAACAGCATCAATGGCGCTCTGGATTTCCTGCGCGTTAAACCATATATGCAGCCCGGTCTGCTGTGTGCGCCAGATTTCCTGCGTCGGCGGGGTGAAGACGGCCATATAGCCTTCCAGCCCGACGGCCCTGTGCGCCGCCCAGATCAGCTCCAGTTCGCGCCGGAGGCTGACGGCCAGCGGATTTTCAGGGGTAGCTGTATCGTTCATAATGACTCATTCCATTTCACGATCAGTGACGTATTGATCGTGGTTACGCGCCATGAGACACGGCGCACGGGTCGCGCTTGTCAATTCACTTTCCATGATGCTCGATAGAAAGTGAATTGGTATAGCTGATAGAGTTTATGCTTGTGCATAAACTCTACGCCGCATAGGTGGCGCGCCCGCCGTCGCGGGCTATATCATTCCGCTGCAACGCACGCTGCAATCGTCTTGCGAGGTTATACCAGATGAATCTTACATTTTGTAGTATTTCCGAATCAAAAGGCAACAATGTAACGATAACGATGACCGGTCCATACGTTACAAAGATTATCAAACGGTAATGAGTCCTCTTTTGAGGTGCTCTGTTCGACCATATTATTAGGCACTATTGTCAAAAGGTTGCATATTTTTCGTGTATTGTGTGGTCTGAGTCAGGATGTATGCCCCCATCGTAAGGGGCATACCCTATAGCCGTGGTTTTTGGTTGGCGAGATTGAAGCCAGTTTCCCAATGGCAAACGCTCAGGCATAGGCAATCACCATCAGTTCCTCCGGCCCGCTGTGTGGATCAGACTGGTATTCTCTAACTCAAATCCTCTCCTCTCAAGGAGGAAAAAAAGCCTGTTGCCTGCCGCCTATGGCCTATGCTCACTTTCCTATCGCCGCCAGCGATGGTATTTCGTCAGTAACCGCAGCGCCCATAGCGGGGCATGCTCGCGCTTCCATTTCCCGGCGGCGTATTTATTGGCCTCGGCAAAGGTCGGGTAGCTATGGATCGTGCCTAAAATACTCCCAAGCCCCATCCCTTTGCGCATGGCCAGCACGAATTCCGGCATCAGGTCTCCCGCTCTGTCTCCGGCGATAGTTACCCCCAGGATTCGGTCTTTTCCCGGTTTCGTCAGCACCCTGACGAAGCCTTCCGTTGCATCCTCGGCAATCGCCCGGTCGAGATCGTCCAGCGGGTAAGTCGTCACCTCATAGGCAATTCCTTTGGCCTGCGCGTCCTGTTCATTGACGCCGACACGGGCAATTTCGGGATCGGTATAGGTACACCACGGCAAGGCACTGTAATCGGCTTTACTGCGGTATAGCGGAGAAAACAGGCTGTTGGCGATGCAATACCATGCCTGATGCGAGGCGCTATGGGTAAACTGAAATGGGCCGGTTACATCTCCGCAAACGAGTATGTTTTTGATATTCGTCCGCAGATAAGCATCAGCCTCAACCGTCTGGTTTTCCCGCAAACGCACCCCAAGCTCCTCCAGCCCGAAACCGGTGACATTGGCTTTGCGCCCCAGCGCCAGCAACAGGGTGTCGAACGGCAACTCAACGCTCTTTTCTCCCTGCTCGCAGATCAGATACTGGCCTTTCTTATCGTGACGTGCTTCCACCGCCCGCGTGCCGGTATGCACCGCGATACCCTCCGCCGCGAAGCGTACTTCCATAAGCCGGGAGATTTCCGGATCTTCTTTGATTAACAGGCGCGGCGCAATTTCAATCACCGAAACTTCCGCGCCCAGCCGCGCAAACGCCTGTGCCAGCTCGCAGCCGATCGGCCCGCCACCCAGCACCGCCAGCCGTTTAGGCAATTCACGCAGATTCCATATCGTATCGCTGGTATAAAATGTCACCCCTTCCAGCCCCGGAATATTCGGAACCAGCGGCTTTGCCCCGGTCGCCACGATGATATAGCGGGTACTCAGCTTGCGCCCGCCGACCTCAACCATATGCGGATCACGGATAAACGCCTCGCCCCGGATGCAATCCACCCCGAGGCCGCTATAGCGCTCCACTGAGTCATGCGGCGCGATGGCGGCGATTTTCGCATGCACCCGGGCCATAACATCGGCGAAATCGAATTGCGGCGTTACCGGGCTAAATCCATATTTCCCGGCATGGCGCATATGGTGCGCCGCCTTAGCCGACGCAATCAGCGCCTTGCTCGGCACGCACCCCGTATTGAGGCAATCGCCGCCCATCGCATGCCGCTCAATCAGCGCAACCTTCGCTTTGAGCGCCGCCGCAAGGTAGGCGCTCGACAAGCCCGCCGCCCCCGCCCCGATAACAATGACGTTATAGTCGTATTTCATATTCAGCGTCCCCTCCGCAGTATTGCGACAAGTTTTTTCATCACCAGTGGCAACAACCCCAATACTATAAACGCGGCAATCAATCCCGGCGAGAGAATATCCCTCGTATTTTCAATTTTCGCCAGTTGCGTGCCTGCATAGACATACGCTAGCGTGCCGGGAAGCATCCCCAGTTGACTGACCCAATAGAAGGTCAGGGGTTTCATGCGGGTCAGCCCCATCAGCAGGTTGACGACGAAAAACGGGAATACCGGAACAAGCCGGATAGCAAAGAGGTAGAATGCGCCGTCTTTCTCCAGCCCCCGATTGATCTTCTCCAGCCGGTCGCCATACTTGCGCTGCAATGAATGACCAAGTACGTAGCGCGCCATCAGGAAAGCCAGCGTCGCGCCGATGCTGCTGGCAAATGAAACCATCAGCGTGCCGGTAGTCAGCCCGAATATGGCCCCCGCACCAAGCGTCAGAATGGCCGCGCCCGGCAGCGATAGCGCCGCGACTGCCAAATATGTCGCAAAAAACCCGGCCAGCACCAGCGCCCCATGCGCCTGCCGGTACGAAGCAAGCGATACCTGCCATTGCCGGAGCGCCTCAAGGTTAACGTATTGCCTCAAATCGAAGATAAAAAAAGCGGCGACAGCCCCGATTATTATCGCCAGTAGCATTCCCTTGCCTGCGAGAGAGGAAATCCCGTGCTTTCGGCGTGGCACAGCCCCCGATTCAGGCGGCTTATTTTCATTGGTTTCCGGCATTGTATTGACCTTGCGCCCTATCCGTGCCTTAATCCGGCGAGCCCGTGCGTTAACATTCACTTAGTGTTTGTCAGCCTATACTCACCACTGGCCAATCAGGTTGTAATGATGACCGAGCATAAAAACAACAAGAAGCGTTACGCCTCAACCAGAAGCCCGCTAATCAGGGCGATTCTGGAGGAAAACTTCGTGTTTCCCGGTGAAGAGAAGGCCATTGACCGGCTGGAGGCGCTGCGCGTGCAATATATCCTGTCACGTCAGCATCCGCAGGAAGCGGAAAGTAAATCGCTCACCCTGTGGATACGCGGCTACGCCACGATGCCGGAAGAGGAAAAAAAAGGGTTCATCGGCCATTTTGCGCTGGTGCACATCAAATCGCTGGAAGATGGAAAATATACCCTGTCAGCCCGGAAAATTGAATCTGATCTGAAATTCCATCCCCAGCGCAAGCGCTGCCCGCAACGACATCCCAACTGGGGGCATCCCGTATTGCGCAACGTTAAAAAGGGGAAAATCTACCGGACGATTGAAGCGGCGCAGGAGGAAATCCGGGTATTGCACGAAGAATTTCCCGAGACCAGCATTCCCCTGACCAACAAACTGTACCTGATGATCTACAGCCGCGCCGAGGAAGGCCGTGCACCGGTTCAGAAATTCGTGCTGGAAATCAAAGTGGCCGGAGACAGCGGCGGCTTCATCATTACATGCGAGAACAACACCTTCGAGGGAACGAAACTCCCGCCGCGCCAGATGGAAGACGAAACACCGGAAAAAGAATCGCCACAAGGCTATTTCACCTCAATGGTTGAGCTTAAACGCAGCCGGAAAAAAGCAAAACCCGGCCCGATGCCTGAAAAGAAAGATGAACAGGAATCTTAGCCGTAATCTGCCCATCATTTCTCAAACGCAAAAATGATCGAAAAAAAGGCCTAAAAGTCGATGGCCCAGCTTGGGGCATCCTCATCGGGCGCTGCGGGCGCTATTGCTGCGTTTTGCCTGACAATCCCGGTGAAATCCGTGCCGTAGAAGCGTTTGGGCAGATGCGTTGCCAGCGCCGGGAAGACGCAAAGCAATATCAGCATCGCTATCTGCAAGCCGACGAACGGAACGATTCCCCGGTAAATATCCGAGGTTTTCACTTCCCTTGGGGCGACACCGCGCAAATAAAACAGGGCGAAACCGAAGGGCGGGGTGAGAAACGAGGTTTGCAGATTGACCGCCATCATGATGGCCAGCCAGATCGGGTCAGCGCCCATCGCCAGCAGAACGGGCGCGACGATTGGCGTCATGACGAAAATAATCTGGATGAAGTCAATAAAAAACCCGAGCAGGAACATCACCAGCATGGTAACGAACATCGCCCCGAACAGGCCGCCCGGCAGCGACGCGAGCATGTCGCGCACCAGCGTATCGCCGCCATAACCGCGAAAGACCAGCGTGAAAACCGATGCGCCGATGAGAATAATAAACACCATCGCGCTGACCTTCGTTGTCTCCTCCATCACGGCTTTGAGGTTTTGCATGCTCAGTTGCCGTTTGCAGGCGGAAAGGCCCATCGCGCCGATTGCGCCGACGGCGGCGGATTCGGTTGCCGTGGCCACGCCGCTGAGTATCGAGCCGAGTACGAGGCCAATCAGCAGTAGCGGCGGCAACATGACCCTGAGCACCCGCCTCTGCACGCCGGAGCGGAAAATCGCCTCGCGCTCATCGGCGGGCAGGCAGGGCACGAGCTTCGGATAAAGCAGCGCGTAGATACCCTGCCAGAGCATATAGAGCAGCACCAGCCCGATGCCGGGAATCAGCGCCGCGACGAACAGATCGGAGATCGTCACCGGTTGCGGCGAGGCAATCCCGCTATTGAGCTGCGCGGTCTGCCATGAACTCGAAATCTGGTCGGCCAGCAAAATCAGCACGACCGAAGGCGGGATTATCTGCCCGAGCGTTCCGGCAGCACAAATGGTTCCCGTTGCCAGCCGGGCGCTGTAGCCGCTTTTGAGCATGGTCGGCAGGGAGATCAGGCCCATCGTCACCACGGTCGCGCCGACAATGCCGGTTGAGGCGGCCAGCATCGCCCCGACGATCAGCACCGAGATGCCAAGCCCGCCGCGTATCGTGCCAAACAACGCCGCCATTGTCTCCAGCAATTCCTCAGCGATTTTGGAGCGCTCCAGCATCACGCCCATGAAAACGAATAACGGTACGGCAATGAGTAAATCGCTGGTCATCATCCCGTAAATCGTGCCGGGCAGCGCGGAGAGATAGCTGAGGTTATAAAGCCCGATGGCCGATCCGCCGAGCGCGAAGATCAGCGATACCCCCGCCAGCGTGAAGGCGACAGGAAAGCCCGCCAGCAAAACCGCAAAGACACACAATACCATCAGGATGGGAAGCAGTTCAGTCATGCGCGCTCCTGATGCTCATCAGCGAACGGCAAACCACCGCCAGCCCCTGTATGGCCAGTGTGGCGCTGCACAGCCAGATACAGGTCTTGAGCAGAAAGACGCCCGGCATGCCGTGATATTCCGGCGAGCCTTCGTAAATCGCCCAGGCGGACAGCACATAATCCCACGAGAACCAGACCAGCGCCGCCGCGAACGGCCAGAGCAGGAAGCACACCCCGAGCAAATTGACCCAGGCCTTTCCGCGCCCGCTCATTTTCTGATACAAAATATCCACCCGCACATGGCAATCATGCCTGAAGGCATAGCCCGCGCCGAGCAAAAAAAGCCCGGCATGCATGAAGCGCACCGCCTCCTGCTGCCAGGGCGAGCCGGTGGAAAACAGATAGCGCATCGCTACGTTGGCCGTCATCATCAGCACCATGCCGAGCGCCAGCCAGCGCACCGCCCGCCCGAGCGCTTCGTTGATGCCGTCACAGATCGCCGCTATCCGGTGCATGGGTTATCCCTGATTTCGGTGAATATATTTACCGGAAGCAGATGAGATATACCATAAAAATCCGGGCATTGATGCGAATAAGATGGCTTTTCCCAATACCCGATGAAATTATGAAGAAATTTTTACCATCCTCTGCTAATATCAGGTAGAACCCCGGAATGTGAAGCACATATTCCCTTTGTTTTAGCCGTATCAGATTAGCCAGAGCATCGCATGGAAGCAAGAGACATAGAGTTACTGAGCGGGGAAGAGAAAAAAGCCGCTAACGCACTGTTTAATCTATGCAACCAGAGAGAGCCGCTAAGTGCAGAGCAGCTTGAGGAAGTGGATCGCCTGCTTGGGGAAAATGCTGATTTGGTCGGTGTGAAAAGCAAAAGGTGTTTTCCCCTATATTATGCCGCAGGGAAAGGACATGTAGCGCTCTGCCGGAAATTGCTGGATTGCGGGGCAGATGTGGATGCCCTCAATGATTGCAGCAACACCGCGCTAATGGCAGCGGCAGGCGGTGGGCATGATGCGGTATGCGAGTTATTGATTGAACGTGGCGCTTCGAAAGACATACAGGACGAAGAAGGACATACAGCATTATCTCACGCAGCGAGTGCTGGCCGCAATGATATCTGCAAATTCCTGATCGAAAAAGGGGTTTCCCTATTCATCGGCTATCCATTGCATAAAGCAGCCAGAGCTGGCAAGATCGACACATGCCGCCTTTTGCTCAGCAAGGGCATTCCGGTAAATCAACCGGATGATGGTGGAAATACGGCTCTTCACGAAGCGGCAATCTGGGGGCGCACGGATACATGCCGTTTTTTAATCGCGCAGGGCGCGGAAATTGATGCACTGGACAACGATAATCAAACCCCGCTCAAGCTGGGCGCCGAAATGGATGAAAAAAAAGCATGCCGGGTATTACTGCTCGAAGGGGCAAATCCCGATCTGAAAGATGTATACAACCAATCTGCATACGACATCAAGTCTGAACTAATCGACGCAATCATCCGGGAAGAAAAAGACAAAGCAGAGAAAAACTTTCATCCAGACACGCCACCGGCCAGAGAACAGCTTTTTACCGATACCGTCCTCAGCGACACGGTAAAGGGAACCTGTCTGGTGGGACTTTTTGGCACGCATATCGCCCGCCCCCTGCTGCAATCCAGAGACCCGAAGCATCCCAACCTCCTGCAAGACGTGTTGCAATCGCTGCCCAGAGCGTGGAAAAACGCGACAGCGCACCAATACACTTTGCTGGAAAGGAAGGCGGCTTCCCGGCAATATGATCCGCAGGCATTGCGGTAATCCTGAAAATACCAGATAAAATTATAAAGAAATTTTTACCATCTTCTGCTAATATCGGGTAAAATCCCGGAATGTGAAGCACATACTTCCTTTGCTTCAGCCGTATCGGACAGTCAGAGGATAGTAATGGAAACAAGAGACATAGAGTCGCTGAGCGGGGAAGAGAAAGCCAGCGCTGAACAGCTGTTTTGGCGATGCAGTCAGAAAGAGACGCCCAGCACACAGCAGCTTGAGGAAGTGGATCAACTGCTTAAGCAATATCCTGATTTGGTCGCTGTAAAAAGCAAGGAACATTTTCCGCTATATCGTGCCGCAGTGAAAGGACATGAAGCGCTCTGCCAGAAATTGCTGGATTGCGGGGCAGATGTGGATGCTAAAGATTCATCCGGCAAGACTGCGCTAATGGCAGCCGCCACTTACGGGCGTGATGCGGTATGCGAGTTACTACTTAACCATGGCGCTTTGATAGACATACAGGACAACCTTAATTACACCGCATTATCTTACGCAGCGAGTGCCGGCCACAAGAATACCTGCGAATTCCTGATCGAAAATGGCGCTTCCCTATCCAAAGGCTATCTATTGCATGCAGCAGCCGTATCTCGCAAGACAGAGATATGCCGCCTTATGCTCAATCAGGGCATTGCGGTAAACCAACCGGATGAACATGGAAATACGGCCCTTCACATTGCGGCAGGCTATGGGCGCGATGATACATGCCGGTATTTAATCGCGCAGGGCGCGGAAATTGATTCGCTGAACAACCGAAATCATACCCCGCTCTGGCGGGCTGCCCTTGGTGATGAAAAAGGAGCGGGCCGGGTATTGCTGCTCGAAGGGGCAAATCCCAATCTGAAAGACTCAGGCAATTCTCAGTACAGATCGCGCCGTGAACTAATCAACGCCATCATCCAGGAAGAAAAAGACAAAGCAGAGAAAAACTTTCGTCCTGACACACCACCGACCAGAAGACTGCTTTTCACCGGGGCAATACCCAGCGACGCGGTAAAGGGAGCCTGCCTGACAGGATATTTCAGCACGCATATCGCCCGCCCCCTGCTGCAATCCAAAGACCCGGAGCATGCTGATCTCCTGCATGAGGTGTTGCAGTCCCTGCCTAACGCATGGAAAAACGCGACAGCCCACCAATACACTTTGCTGGAGCGGCAGGTGGCTTCCCGGCAGTTCGATCCGCTGGCATTGCGGTAAATTCCTGAAAAACCTGAAGCTTCCCCGGCGAAGTTAGGTTATGAAGCCCGCAGGCGATTCGGTATAGCTGATTGAGTTTGTGCTTACACACAAACTCTACGCCGCATAAGCGGCGCGCCCGCAGTTGCAGGCGATAGCCGATTTGATTGATGTGCAGTCACACAAGTAAATCGGCTATAAGGGAGACAAGTCATCTTTTATGAGGCAAGGAATAAACGAACATTCTATCCCCACCACTCTGCCGGATGCAGGCAATCCGGCAATTGTGTGCTCCCTCCTGAAGGGAGAGCCGGTCATTCTGTCAGGGTCAAACCCCTCACCTACGGTGAGAAGCTGGAACTCCGGAGTTCCGATCCTCCGCTTCCTCGTCGCCGCCGCCCATAACCTGATGGGACAGGTGGAGCGCTACGCGCAATAACCGTTACCGATCCCAGTGCGAACGGGGACAATGCGTGTCGAAACGGGCATTAAGCCCGGACAGGCCCGCCAGATCGTAACGCACGGAATCCGGGGGTTGTTCCCGGCCCAACCCTTGCCGGATCAGCGCATCCACTTCGCGGCCCAGATTGGCATGATTCCATCCGACTTGCAGTATTTTACCCTGCATGATTTGCCGGTATAGCCGTTCCATTTCCGCGCTCTCAAGCCGCATGCGCCGCCGTTTGTGTATATTGGTCGGGCGCACCAGTTGCCGTGAGCGTATCTCTGGCGTATCGTCGATACGAAAGCCGAATGTCACGTAAATACCAGGGAAAGCCGTCTGGTTGAGGTGTTGCTGCTGCCAGTTGGCCGCATTGGTGACATCCGCCGGATAGTCCATATCCCAGCGCCTATCGGGATGAAAATAAATGGCCGGGCGTTCTCCCTGCGCCGCACTGCGAATATAACAGCGCGGGGTTTTACCGTAAGAAGCGTAACCCTGACTCTCCTCAATTTTCACCAGCTCCCACTCCCCGGATTGCTCCATTACGACAAAGCGCGTTCGGGAAGCCACCGGTTGCGCCAGTAACACTCCGAGCAGGAGAAAAAACGTCAGGCGTATCATCCCGCCTCCACCAGCCGGTTGAACGTATGTAAATGAGCGTGGCAAATAGCCACCGCCAGCGCATCAAGCGCATCCTCGGATGTGGCGTCGCAGGCGGGAAGCAGGGTACGCACCATCATGCCGACCTGTCCTTTCTGCGCCCGCCCGACGCCGACGACCGATTTCTTGACCTGTGTGGCGGCGTATTCATGCACGTCAAGTCCCGCCTGCGCCAGCGAAAGAATCAGCGCGCCGCGGGCATTACCCAGCCTGAGAGTAGAAGCCGCGTTGGTATTGACGAAGCTTTCCTCAATCGCTGTGGTTTGCGGTTTATAGAGTGTCACCACGTGCTCGATCTCCCGGTGCAGCGCCAGCAGGCGATCGGCGATCGGCAGGCTGACAGGCGGGCAAACCGCGCCGCTGGCGATATAGGAGAGATGCCCGTGATGATAGCGCACCACGCCCCAGCCGGTACGCCGCAAACCGGGATCAATTCCAAGAATGTGAACCATTTAGATGACCATTTCTCCGATATAGCTGATTGAGTTTATGTCGTGCTGCAAGGTCCGCGCACGCTGTGTCAGCGCCATCAAACGCTTTCGGAACGTGGCATTCAGTTGCTCAATGTACGCGGTGTTTGATTACGCCGCCTCGTTGCGATCGGCGGCGGAACGTCTCAACCAGATGCTCATGTAACGCCTGTCCCTGACGCCCCCAGAATGCACCATACCACGGTTAAATGTGGAGCTACCATAAAAAACGTATCAATCCACGGGGAGGGCCGGTTCTCTGTACCCGGCAATTGACATTGCGCGCAATCTTTGGCATCACTCACCCCTTGCCTTTGCGGCAATGCGGAGAGGTGGCCGAGCGGTTGAAGGCGCACGCCTGGAAAGTGTGTATACGGCAAAACCGTATCGCGGGTTCGAATCCCGCCCTCTCCGCCATTTGACACAATCGTCCATATTTTGGAAGTTGTCGAATGGGAAGTTATAGGAATAACAAAGGGTTTCCCCTTTGAGGCTTAGGTTCGAAAACACGAAATTCAACAATTCGCGTTTTTCCTCTACGTTCGAACTTGTAGAACACGAGACTTGATCTGACGGACGGTTATCAGGCAGCGACTGTCAGTTTGGTTTCGCTGTCCGATGATTTAGCCACAGGAATGGTTTTTTCTGTTGCTAAATGCTTTGCCTCTCGGAATGT
>JAKFYP010000103.1 GCA_021730835.1 Alphaproteobacteria bacterium | reverse complement strand
AGATTTCTGGACAAAATCATATGCTTCAACGTCAGACATAATCCACAATACCCACCCCCCAACCCCCTTTGAGCCGCCTGCGAAGAACGAGCGTACCATATGGCAAAAGCTGTTCTATGAAGAGCCTGCGGAGGGTCTTGAGCAGGAAATTGAGAAACTCAGTAAATGGAAAATGGGGCTGTGGGTTACCAGCGCGGTGGTGGCCGGAGCGGCGCTGATCCATCACCTCAACCGCGAGCAGCCGGAAAACCGCGTCACCGACGCTGATTTTACCGGCAAGCGCAGAATGGTTCCACAGGCCCCGCCCGCCGATATGAGTGCCGCCGGGGCGGTGCGCAACTAGCAGTCTGCGGAAAAACTCTATTGTTTTCGAATCCCCATGTGCCCGTCTCTCAACTTTTAGCCTCTCGTTGAGGGAGAGCAAAAGTTCGGTGATGGTGTAACCGATGGAGCTGATATACAGTCATAAAGTAATTCGGCTATATATTGCCATTACCCTCCCTTGACATGGCGCGGGCAAAGCCTACATTAGCGGCTCATATTTATAATAAGAGCATTTTGACTGTATCCATGCTGGTTTCCGCCGAACATTTAACCAAACGCTTTGGCGATTTCCTCGCCGTTGATGACATCTCCCTTGCGGTGGGTCGCGGGGAAGTGCTGGGTTTTCTCGGGCCGAACGGTGCGGGAAAATCTACGACCATGCGCATGATTACCGGCTACCTTGAGGCAACCGCCGGGGAGATACGCATAGACGGTATCCGGCTGGAGGAAAAGCCGATAGAGGCGAGGCGGCGCATCGGCTATCTGCCCGAGGGCGCACCGCTTTATCCCGATATGACGCCGCGCCAGTTCCTGCGATTCATCGGGCAGGCACGGGGGATGGAGCCTGCCCGGTTGAGGGAGCGGCTGGATTATGTCAGTGAGGCGTTGCATCTTGCACCGGTCACGCATCAGCCGATTGATACGCTTTCCAAGGGGTTCAAGCGCCGTGTCGGATTGGCGCAGGCGTTGCTGCACGATCCCGATATTCTGATTCTCGATGAGCCGACCGACGGGCTTGATCCCTTGCAAAAGCACGAGGTGCGCGAGTTGATTCAGGTAATGGCAAAGGATAAGGCGATTATTATTTCCACGCATATCCTCGAAGAGGTAGATGCGGTTTGCACGCGGGCGGTGATTATTGCGCGGGGCAGGGTGGTCGCCGACGGAACGCCCGCATCGCTTGCCGCCCGCTCGAAACACGGCTCGCTGGATGAGTTATTCCGCGAAGTCGCCGGGGCAGGAGGGGAAGTATGAGGAGGAACGTATGCACGGTCTGAAAGCGATATTCCGGCGTGAACTGCTCGGCTATTTCCAGACGCCGGTGGCCTATGTGTTTATCGCCATTTTCCTGCTGGTAAGCGGCGCGTTCACCTTCTACATGGGCAATTTTTTCGTGCGCGGCAAGGCCGATCTCGAGCCGTTCTTCATGTGGCATCCGTGGCTCTATCTCTTTCTCGTTCCGGCGATTTCCATGCGGCTATGGTCGGAGGAACGCCGGGCCGGAACGCTGGAGTTGCTGATGACCCTGCCGGTTCCGCACTGGCAGCTCGTCGCCGGTAAATTCCTCGCGGCATGGGTGTTCGTGGCGCTGGCGCTGGCCTGCACCTTCCCGATGTGGCTGACGGTATCCTACCTCGGTGAGCCGGATCACGGCGTTATCGTCGCCGGGTATGTGGGAAGCCTGCTGATGGCGGGGGGGTATCTGGCAATCGGCTCGTGTCTTTCCGCCTGCACGCGCAATCAGGTGATCGCTTTTATTCTCAGCGTCACGGTGTGTTTTATGTTCACCGTTTCCGGTTTCCCGCTGGTCATCGGGTTTTTCAAGGGCTGGCTACCGCAAGTGCTGGTTGAGGTCGTCAGCCGGTTCAGCTTCCTGACTCATTTCAGCGACATCGCGCAGGGGACGCTCGAAGCCCATACGCTGTTTTATTTCTTCAGCCTGATGGGACTGTGGCTGTTTCTCAATGTCATCGTGCTCGAAATGAAGAAGGGGTAGCCGATGGCCACGCATAAACAACGCTGGATTTCCACCTCCACCATCGCTATTGCCGTAGCGGCCTTTGTCGCGCTTAACGTGGTCGCCGGGCTGGTGTTGCTCGGCAACCGTATCGACCTGACGGAAAACCGGCTCTATACGCTGTCCGGCGGGACGCTTGACCTGCTGGATACCCTGAAAGAGCCGGTCAGACTGCGGTTTTTCTATTCCGAGGCGGCGCTGAACGGCTATCCCGAGCTGCAATCCCATGCCGGTCGCATCAAGGGCCTGCTCAAGGAATACGCGGCGCGCTCGCATGGCAAGCTGGCGGTTGAAGTCATTGATCCCAAACCGTTCAGCGAGGAGGAGGATCTGGCCGTATCGCTGGGTGTGCAGGGCATTCCGCTGACCGAGGCCGGTGAAAAGCTCTATTTTGGGCTGGCGGGAACCAACAGCACGGATCGCGCTTCGGCCATCGCTTTTTTCGATCCCGACCGCAAGGCCTGGCTGGAATACGACCTGACGCGGCTGATCTATGACCTGAGCATCCTCAAAAAGCCGGTGGTCGGGCTGATGACATGGTTGCCGATGTATGGGGCCGGGTCGGTTGAGACAGGTTTGCAACCCCGCTGGGTCATCACCGACCTGATCGGCGAGAGCTTCGAGATGGAGGATTTAACGACCGGGGAGAAGAAGATTCCCGACCATATCGGCGTCCTGATGCTGGTGCATCCGGCGGCGGTAAGCGACGATACGCTTTATGCGATTGATCAGTTCGTCATGCGGGGCGGGCGGCTGCTGGTGTTGACCGATCCGTTCAGCAGCGTGCCCGGCTATCGCTTTCATGAGTCGAACCTGACGAAGCTCTACAAGGCGTGGGGCGTGGAGATGCCCGCCGATAAGGTTGTGGCGGATCGCACGATGGCGATACGGGTGATGAATCAGATTGGCGAATCCAGCCTTGGGACGATTGCCAATATCACCTGGCTCGGGCTGGGGCCGGAGTCTGTGAACGCGGATGATGTGACGACGGCGCAAACGGAATTAATCCGCCTCATTGCTCCCGGATATTTCAGGCTGACCGGTGAGAATCCCGATATGAAGCTGATTCCGCTGATTTCCGGTAGCGACGATGCCATGCTGATTGAAAGCTTCAGGTTGATGTTCAATGACGACCCGCTGGAATATTTGCAGGATTACAAGCCTGCCGGTGAGCGTTACCCGCTGGCGGTGCGACTGGAAGGCAAGGTAAAAAGTGCCTTCCCCGACCGCAAGGATAAGGGTCATCTGGCGGAGTCAAAGGAGCCACTGCACGCCGTGCTGGTCGCCGATGCCGATATGCTGCGTGACGGGTTCTGGGTGGTGCGGCAAAATATGTTCGGGCAGGGGCAGGATTTGCTGACACCCACGGCGCATAACGGGATATTCATCCTTAATGCGCTGGATAGTTTAAGCGGCGGCGGCAAATTGATCGGGTTGCGTAGCCGCGCCGCGCCGGAGCGTCCTTTTGAAGCGGTTGAGCGCTTGCGGCAGGAGGCGGAAGCCCGATTCCGGGCGCAGGAGGTAGCCTTAACCGATAAGCTGAAAAAGCTTGAGGAGAAACTTCAGCAGGCGGGGCAGGGGGATATTGCGAAAGAGGGGATTCTGCTGACACCGGCGCAGGAAGAGGAAATCGAGCAATTCCGCAAACAGATGGTAGAAACGCGGCAGGAATTGCGGGCGGTTCAGCGCTCTCTGCGCGAGGAAATTGAACGGTTGGGGGCACGGCTGCGGCTGGTCAATATTGTTGCCATGCCGCTGCTGCTGATCGCGCTGGCGTTTTTCGTGCCGATGCGGCTGGGGCGGAGGAAAAAATGATGCCACGCCGCCTGCTTTTTCTGCTGATGATTACCGTCATCTCCGGGCTGGCGGCGATTTTGCTATTGCGCGGACAGTGGGGCGGGCAGAGGCAGCCTGACGGGGCGCTCGTTCCCGGGCTGCAAGCGCATCTCAACGATGTCAGCCGGATTATTAGCGGCAAGACCGGCAACCCGGTGCATATCTATCAGGACGGGGAGCATCGCTGGCGGGTGAAGGAATTGCAGGACTATCCGGCGGATGTTGCGAAAGTGCGCAATATCCTGTTCCGCCTGTCGAAAAGCACTCTGAGAGAGCCGAAGACCGATGATCCGGCGCGGCTGGGAGAACTCGATCTGTCGGATAAAATGGCGGAAGTCCTGCGGCTTATTGGCAAGGATAAGGACGCTAAACCGCTTGCTGATTTGCTGATCGGGAAATATTCGCAAAATCTCAAAGGCACATATATTCGCCGGGCCGGTGAAGCTCAGGCGTGGCTGGTTTCCGAGGATATTAGCATCGAGAGTGATCCGCTGAACTGGGCCGATGCCGGAGTGCTGGATATCTCCCGCGCCCGCGTCCGGCGTGTGGATGTGATCCGTGCGGATGGTGACCGCCTGTCAATCAGCCGCGAGCATCCCAACGATGATTTCGCCCTGCTGACGCTCAGGGCCAGAGCGGAGATGGCCTCGCAGGCTAAAGTCAACCGTATGGCGGAAGCATTCGAGAAACTCAGGTTTTTCGATGTGCGCAAGGCCTCGCTACTGCGCGGAAAAGAAAGCTTTCAGGTGGTCGTGCAAACATTCGACGGCATGGAAGTTACCCTGTCTTTCGTAACAAAGGACGGGTTGCAATGGGCCGGGGTCACGGCACTTTACCGGGAGGAATTGCGGCCTGCGCCTGAGAAGTCAGCCGATGACAAAGACGATGCCAAACCCGTGCTAAAAGTGCAGGATGAGGCCGGGATCAGGGCGGAAATTGAGCAAATCAACGCCCGGGCGGAGGGCTGGTATTACCTGTTCCCGGCCTTCGTGATGGATCTGCTCAATCGCAAAACCGCCGATCTGGTGAAGCAATAGGACATCTCTATAAACTCGTCATTGCGACCCTGACACTGACCCTGAGCGTAACGAATGGGAAAGGGAAGGGGAAGCAATCCAGTCAAAATAAGTTTTTGTTTTCTCTGGATTGCTTCGTCGCCTTCGGCTCCTCGCAATGACGAAAAACCGAGTTTGCAGAGATGCCCAATAGGGATTATACCCGGTTCGAGGGTGGGTGGGTATCGCAAAACGGGCAGTGCTTTCCCTCGATATAGCCGGGGTCTTGCCGGTCGGATTCACTCAGCGGATGGCCGCACGGCTTGCAAAAATCCATGCCTTCGACCGGCTGTAAGAAGTGATCGACGGCGATGCGCTCATCGAACACATAGCATGCACCTTCCCAGCGACTTTCCTCCGGCGGGATTTCCGCCAGATAGTTGAGAATACCGCCGTCAAGCTGCCGGACTTCCGTAAATCCTTCCGCCAGCAGCCAGCTTGTGTATTTCTCGCAGCGAATGCCGCCGGTGCAATAGGTGGCGATTTTTTGCTTTTTGTCCAGATGGGTACGACTATAATCGAACAACTGATGGAAATTACGGGTTTGAGGATTCACCGCTCCCTGAAACGCGCCGAGATGGATTTCATAGGCGTTGCGCGCATCAATCAGGATCACGTCATCTTGCGCCAGCAGGTCGTTCCATTCGTGAGGGGAGAGTCGTACAGCCGTGGGATGGGTGGCCGGGCTGACAGCGACACCGGACGAAACGATTTCGCGTTTCAGGCGTATTTTCGCCCTGCCGAACGGGCAATGTTCCGATAGGCTGGCCTTAACTGGAAAGGATGGGCAACCGGGCAAGGTTTTCAGGAACGATACGATAGCTTCAACCGCCTGTTGCTCTCCGGCAATCGTGCCGTTGAACCCCTCCGCCGCCAGCAAAATGCTTCCCCGGACATCATATTGCTCCATCAGCGCCAGCAATGGCGTCTGATGGCGGGTATAATCAGGGAAGAGAAAGAAGGCGTAAAAACTGTGGATATTTATTTTCATTTCAATGACGCACAAGGGGGAACCCGTATTCATTATTTAGTCACTGTTCTACGTAGCATTGCTGGCTGTTCATTTCCATCGCTGTTTTGGTGCGCTACTTACATTCCGGCATGGCCGTCCATATCGGGCGTTAAGCGCTCAATGCGGGATAAATCAGGCGTTTTTTTCTGTTTCGCCTGCCAGAGATCGTAGGATTGCTGCATGCCCAGCCAAAGCCGGGAAGAAGTGTCCAGCGCCTTGCTCAGGCGTAATGCCATCTCTACCGTAATCGCCGCCCGGCCATTGAGAATACGCGACAAGGTTTTGCGATCCACATCCAGCCGCGCCGCCGCTTCGGTAACGGTCAATCCCAGCGCGTCAATCAGGGTATCTCTCAGCAATTCGCCCGGGTGCGGAGGGTCGTGCATCTCGCCACCAGTCGGATATTCTTTTGAGCTTTTTGCCATTTTTTTTCTCAATGATAGTCGAGATAGTTCACAATATAAGCGTTGCCAGCATCGAATCTGAATATGATCCTCCAGTTGCCGCTGACGGAGACAGACCACATGCCTTGCATATCTCCTTTTAGCGGATGCAGCTTAAAGCCGGGCAGCGCCATATCCGCGATTATTTCTGCCTGATTAAGTGCATGTAAAATAAGACGTAACCGCTTTGCGTGCATCGCCTGAACACCTGCGGTAGAACCCGTTTCAAAAAATTTCAGAAGCCCCTTGTGTGCAAAGGTTTTTATCACTGCATTGTACCTTCATGCGCCCCACTTGTCAACGACTCAATACACCCGCTTCTTTGGGGGGACGACGGCCACGTCATCGGTCAGAGTATAGAGGTGCACGGGCCGGTAGTCGATCATCACCTGCCCGTTGCCGTCAATCCATGCGACGGTATGCCTGAGCCATTCATCATCGTGGCGGTCGGAGAAATCCTCGTGCGCGTGCGCCCCACGGCTTTCCTTGCGGTTCTCAGCGGAGAACATCGTCACCATCGCCTGACCCAGCAGGTTTTCCAACTCCAGCGCTTCGACAAGATCACTGTTCCAGACCATCGAGCGATCCGTCACATTCAGATGCGCATAGCTTGCCCAGACTTCGGCGATTTTTCCGCATCCATCGGCCAGCGATTCCTGCGTGCGAAATACGGCGGCATGATTTTGCATGGTGCGCTGCATATTGCGGCGAATCTCCGAAGTGCGCATGCTGCCTTTGGCATGGCGGCAAGCGTCGAAGCGGGCCAGCGCCTGCTCGGTCGCCGCTTGCGGAGCGCGTTTGATGGCCGCGCCGGGAGTGAGGATTTCCTTCGCCCGATGCGCCGCCGCCCGCCCGAATACGACCAGATCAAGCAGTGAGTTAGAGCCGAGGCGGTTGGCCCCGTGCACCGATACGCACGCCGCTTCGCCGATGGCCATAAGGCCGGGAACGATGGCATCGGGGTCGTTGCCCGCGAGCGTTACGACTTCTCCGTGATAGTTGGTCGGGATGCCGCCCATGTTATAATGCACGGTCGGCAGCACCGGGATCGGCTCTTTCGTGACATCCACCCCGGCGAAAATTTTGGCGGTTTCCGCAATACCCGGCAGGCGCTCATGGATAATCTCCGGCGAGAGATGATCCAGATGCAGGTAAATGTGATCTTTCTCCGGCCCGACGCCGCGCCCCTCGCGGATTTCCATCGTCATCGAGCGGCTGACCACATCCCGCGAGGCGAGGTCTTTCGCGGTGGGCGCATAGCGCTCCATGAAACGCTCACCTTCGGAGTTGCGCAGGAAACCGCCTTCGCCGCGCACACCCTCGGTAATCAGGCAACCCGCACCGTAAACCCCGGTCGGGTGGAATTGCACGAACTCCATATCTTGCAGAGGCAGTCCGGCTCGCAGCGCCATACCGCCGCCGTCGCCGGTGCAGGTATGGGCCGAGGTGCAGGAGAAATACGCCCGCCCGTAGCCGCCCGTTGCCAGCACGACCATCTGAGCGTTGAAGCGGTGCAGCGTCCCGTCATCGAGATTCCACGCCAGCACGCCGCAGCATTTTCCCGCCTCATCCATCAGCAGGTCAATGGCGAAATATTCGATAAAAAACTCCGCGTGATGCCGCAGCGCCTGCCCGTAGAGCGTATGCAGCACGGCGTGGCCGGTGCGGTCGGCAGCACAGCAGGTGCGCACGGCTGGCGGGCCTTCACCATATTGCGTCGTCATGCCGCCGAAAGGCCGCTGGTAGATTTTCCCTTCCGGCGTGCGCGAAAACGGCACGCCGTAATGCTCCAGCTCAACGATGGCATCCATCGCGTTTTTGCACATGTATTCGATGGCATCCTGATCGCCCAGCCAGTCGGAGCCTTTGATCGTATCATAGAAATGCCAGCGCCAGTTATCCTCCGAGATATTGCCCAAAGCCGCTGAAATGCCGCCCTGCGCCGCTACCGTATGACTGCGGGTCGGGAACACCTTGGTCACGCAGGCGGTCTTGAGTCCGGCCTCCGCCATGCCGAAGGTCGCCCGCAGCCCCGCGCCGCCCGCGCCGACTACGATAACATCGTATTCATGGTCAACGATTGGATAGGCAAGGCTCATGTTACAATCCGAAATGCAGTTTGAGAATGGCCAGCAGGCTGACGATGCCCGCCGTGATATAGGCGAAGGAATTGAGAATCAGCAAAATGGTTTTGCCGCAATGGCAATGGACGTAATCCTCGATAATGACCTGTATGCCGAGCTTGGCGTGCCAGAACATCGCCAGCAGCAGGGCCAGCATGGGAATCGCGGCATAGGGCTGATCGAGCAGCCACGCGCCAAGATAAACCGTCGGATCATCCTTATGGAGAAAGATGCAGAGAATGGAAATCACAAACCAGATCCCCAGCGGAATCAGGGCAAGGGCGGTCAGGCGTTGCAGCCAGAAATGATGCGTACCGTCATGCGCCGCGCCGAGCGCCCGCGCTTTTTTCATCGGGTTGCGGAGATGTTCGTGATGTTTCATCAGGGCGCTCCCCATAACGCAACCCATGTCCCGGCGGTTGCCAGCACTGTGAACAGCAGGACGAACCAGCCGCCGCGTTCCGCCGATCGCAATGCGAGCATGCGCCCGGTATCCCAGATCAGATGCCGGATGCCGTTAGCGAAATGGTAGTAAAAACACAGGCTCCAGATGACCAGCGCCGCCTGCCCGTACCACGCCGCCGCATGACCCAGCATCCATGCGTAGCATTCCGGCGAGTAGGCCAGCGCCCAGAGCATCCAGGCGATTTTCAGCGCGCCGATGGAAAGGATAAAGCCGGTGATGCGGTGGGTAATGGACAACACCGAAGTGATCTGCGGGCGATAGACCTGCAAATGCGGTGACAGGGGGCGTTGTTCTTTGAGCGTCGGGTGCATGGTGTTTGTCGCGGTAAGCTCCGCTCCGCAACGCCCTCCACCGTTCGCGGGAGAAGGAATTATGGAGTCATAAATCAAGCGCCACTATACTGCCTGAGAAGAGAAAATCCAGCGCCTGTGTGCAACGCTCGCGTGGTTTTGAATTTCCACGCCCTGTCGGTGCATTTTTGCACTTCCCTATAGTGGATTACCGAACGGCTGACGTAGCGCCCGCCCGGAATATCTCTAAAGTAAACCGGATATAGCAATCTGCTTTCCATCTGCATTAATGATATATAAAGCAGATTGTTATATCTATACCCCTGAGGGGAAGCGGAGTATCGTGGGCAATCAGGATCAGATTTGTTAATGCCTTTTTGATGGCTGTTCCGGATGTAATTTCATGAAATTGTCACAAAAATTTTGCTTTGCTTCTGATAAGATACGTTTTGGAGAATACTGTAATTCAAAGCGAAGCTTATTTCTATGCCCCAACCGAATGGCCTGCCGAATCAGAGAGAACTCAACGCGCTGTCTATCAAAGTCGGCGATGTGTGCCGTAAGGTGTTGCAACTGGGTAATAGCCCCCCGTTGAGTGAAGAAGAGAGTTGGGTCGTCAGTGCGGCCAAATCAACACTGGGGAAATTTACTGAACTGCATGGGAGTTCTAACCAACCGCTCGAAAAACAGGAGGAGGCCCTGGAGCAGTTCCAGTTTGAGATGCAGGAGTTATCACGGCATATTAAAGCACAAAAAAGGTTTTCTTCGCTCTCGGAGGACGCAAAAAAACTACATGAAGAAACTTCCGCATATTGCAGGGAGGTATCCGGGGCCTCAGCCGTCGAAAGCCCTTACAAAGACAGCGATGTATACGATGACAAGCCTTCATTGCATCAGGCCGTTTCGTCGCCGCAACGCAATGAACAAATTCAGGAGCACTTATCGGAAGGGGGGAAAGTTTACGCTATCAGCACGGTGAATCCCCATACCGGGGCTACCCAATCCCTTCATATTTTAGATAACGAACTGCACCATCCCCTCTCTACCATGCACCCCGAACTCAAAGCACATATTGAGGGGCGCAAACCGGCCATGATAGTGATCACTGAATTAAATGCGGGAGATGCTTCCCGGGCTAATGTGCATCAGGTTTCCTATACGCATCTTGACCGTCCTTTTAAGGATGTCCTCAGGGAAATTGAGAACGGAACATTGCAAAGACCGGGCATGAGAGAAAACTGGAACGGCATGAGCACCGCCCAGAAGGGAGGGGTGATCGTCAACGGTACGTTTTTTGCCCTGATGGTGGCGAATGTGATTCGCGCCGGTATGATGCTCTATAATACGCCCGCCACGAAGGATGACACTCCTGAGCCGATGAAGCAGGCAATTTCCGAACAGCGCAACAGCGCGACGACGACCTTACTGTTAAATGGCGTGCTGGCTGGCGCTCTGGGCGTTATCCTGAAATCCCAGCTATCCGGCCACGGTCGCTAATCTTCACCCCGCCAGCCCCATTTCCATGAACCGGCTGAGGCGTCGGGCGAAAGCCGCCGCATCGTCAACCGGCTCGCCCTCGATGATGCGCGCCTGATCGAGCAGCAGCCGTGCCGCGTCTTCCAGCTCCGGCGTCATCCCCTCCTTACCGACCCGATCCGCCAGCGTCACCACCAGCTTATGCGCCGGGTTGATCTCAAGGATTTTCTCAGCGCGGTGGGAAAGCTGCCGGTGCTCCATCAAAAACCGCTCCATGCGGAAATCCATACTGCCCTCATCAACGGCGAGGCAGGCCGGGGTTTCCGTCAGCTTGCCCGTGGTGCGCACCTCGCGGATGCCCTCAGGCGCGAAGAGTTTTTTAAGCTCACCCAGCAGATAGGGAATGCCGTCCGGCTTGTCCTGTCCATCCCTTTCCTCGCTTTCGCCCTTTTTCTCCTGCGGGGCGGCATCGGCGGCCAGTTCGGCCCGGGTCACCGACATAAACGGCTTGCCTTCAAAGCCCTGCACGACGCTGACCCAGAAATCGTCAACGTGATCGGTCAGCAGCAACACTTCCAGCCCCCGGCTGATAAAGCCTTCCAGTTGCGGGCTTTTACGCAATACGGCCAGATCGTCGCCGGTGACATAGTAAATCTCCTGCTGATCCTCCTTCATCCGGGCGAGGTAATCGGCAAGGCTGGTCATCTCAGGCCCGTGCGTACTGTGAAACCGGCAGACAGGCAGGATTTTATCTTTAGGTGAAGTGGCCTCGCATAATCCTTCCTTGAGCACCGCTCCGAAATGTTCCCAAAACTTCGTGTAACCGGCGGCGTCGGATTCGGCCCGTTTCTTCAACTCGGATAAAACCTTGCTGGTGATATTCTCTCGGATTTTGCGCAAAACCGGGTTATCCTGCAATGTCTCGCGGCTGATATTGAGCGGCAGATCCTGCGAATCAATCACCCCGCGCAGAAAGCGCAAATATGGCGGCACGAGATCGACATTCTCCTCGGTGATGAACACCCGGCGCACGAACAGCTTTACCCGGCGGCGGCGCTCAGGATGGAACAGATCAAACGGCTTCATCGAGGGGATAAACAGCAGCCCGGTATATTCGATCACCCCCTCGGCCTTGTTATGCAGCGTCATCCACGGCTCATCGGGGCTATGGGCGACATGGTGATAAAATTCCCGGTATTGCTCTGCGGTAATCTCCGATTTAGGCCGCGTCCACAGCGCCGAAGCGGCGTTGATCGTTTCCACTTCGCCGTCCTCGCCCTGCTGGCGAATCGGGAAACCGATATGATCCGAATACGTTTCTACAATATGGCGCAGGCGGAAGTGATCAGCGTATTCCAGTGCGTCTTTGCGCAGATGCAGCACGATACGCGTCCCACGCGGCAGCTTGTCCCTGCTCTCGCGCACCGTAAACTCACCCTCTCCGGCGGATTCCCAGACCCAGCCCTGCTCCTCCCCCACCTTGCGGGAAAACACCTCAACCTTGTCGGCCACCATGAAAGAGGAATAAAATCCCACGCCGAATTGCCCGATCATGGCGGCGTCTTTCTTCGCTTCACCGCTGAGATGGTTGACGAATTCCAGCGTGCCCGAGCGGGCGATGGTTCCGAGGTTGGAAATCAGCTCCTCGCGGTTCATGCCGATGCCGTTATCGGTAATCTCCAGCCTGCCCTTTCCCTGATCGGAGGCGAGGGTGATGGATAGCTCCGTATCTTCACCCAGCAGGGCAGGTTCGGTCACCGCGAGGTAGCGCAGCCTATCGCAGGCATCCGAGGCGTTGGAGATCAGCTCGCGCAGGAAAATATCCTTATTGGTATAAAGCGAGTGGATCATCAGGTGCAGCACGCGGCTTATTTCCGCTGCGAAGGCCATTTTCTCCTGTTTTTTACCATTTCCGGATGAACTTTGTTTTTTCTTTTCAGCTATTTCAGACATAATATTCATGCTCTGGTTTAATCATACTTCTAGCCCGGAATACACCGGGAGGATAGTATAGCCGATTTACTTTATGATTGCACATCAATCAATCGGCTATCGCCCGCGACTGCGGGCGCGCCGCCTATGCAGCGTACTACCTTTATGCGTAAGCATAAAGGTAATTAGCTATATATATAGCGTATTTGCATCCTATGCCAAGCATGGGGCAGAAAATTTTTCACAGGCAACAGGCTTGCGCTGCCTTGCCGGTTGGGCTATGGATGCTACCCCCATCATGGACTCGTAGCTCAGCTGGATAGAGTGTCGCCCTCCGAAGGCGAAGGTCGTGGGTTCGAATCCCGCCGAGTCCGCCAGACTATTGCCATATTATAGATAAATACATGCGAGAGCATAGACCTGAAGAAGAAACAAGGTTCAAAAATTATGAGTCGGAATATACCCGATACTATGATCCAACTCGCTGGAAAAAGGGTAAAGATGGATCACTTACATTTTACACGCACATAGGAGTCTGGGATGTCGATGACTTTATGAAGCACAACCCCAATTGCTGCAAAGCGGTTGGCCTCAAGGGAGAACCCTTTGTGTTTCCCTCACTCTTAACACGTCTCTTCGGTGGTTATGCCGATGTTATTGAGGTGCGATACACCGCGCGGTTTCTGGATAAAAAAGGCAATATCGTTGCGCTTCCGGATTATAAGGAATACCCGGTCATTAGAAACTGTGGTTATGTACATACGACGCCTGCTCTCTAAGGAAAGGAAATAACCATGTCTTTAACACCGACACAAATTACCAATATTTATCTTTATGCTCAGCCGACTACACCAGCCAACTTGGTGAATGAAAGTTTGATCCGCCCACCGCTTGCACCGAATCAGTTTGGGGC
>JAKFYP010000159.1 GCA_021730835.1 Alphaproteobacteria bacterium | reverse complement strand
CCTGCACGCTTGGCCTTGCGATGTTCGCCGCCGCAATGCTGCTGCGCGGGCAGTATAACCGGCGCGGCCAGTGGAAATATGTGCTGGGAGCCTGTGTCGGCGCGACCGGTCTGGTGCTCGGTTTTTTCGGGTTGAGCAGCGTCGTGCAGCGCCATCCCGCCCTGATCCCGTCTTTTTATATACTGGTGCTGGGGCTGATCGGATTCAGCGCCTGCCTGCTGCTGCGCGATCCTGCCATGCGCCCCACACGCGTGGGAGAAGAAAAAACACCGGAAAATCAGCGGATTTAAGCTGCCCGGCTGACGCCCCGTTCATCGAGCAGGGCTTGCAGTTCACCGGATTCATACATTTCCCGGGTAATATCGCAACCGCCGATGAATTCGCCTTTAATATAAAGCTGCGGGATAGTCGGCCAGTCGGAATACACCTTGATCCCCTCACGTATCGCATTGTTTTCCAGTATGTTGATATCGTGAATCTCCACGCCGAGCCGCTCGAAAATGCTGACAACCACGGCAGAAAAACCACACTGGGGCAATTTTCGTGTTCCTTTCATGAATAACACCACGTCATGCCCGGCAATCGCTTCCTCAATGACCTTTTTTACCTGTTCGTCCATTTTTTTCTCCTATGATTGATTGATTGATTGATTGATTCAATGCGCCTGAATGGGCGAATAGAAAAACTACGCAGCATTTCAGGAATAGCAGACTTACAAACCAAATTGAAGACTGCTGGTTTTAACTGGGAGGAAATCACAGATTTTGCAGAAGAGGCTGTTTGGGAAGAAGATGAAGAAGCGGGGACGCCTACCGCAGACGTAGAAGCAAGAAAATCAAAAGTTAAAGACCTATCCGCAGTGTTGGGAATTTTATTGTTGTTGTGCGTAAACACCATAAAAGCTGATTTGAAAAAGCAATCTTGGTCAGGAATAATAGCAACTTACGAAATTGTTGAGCTGGTAGAAGAAATTGTAGAAATGCTATCTGGGGATGTCGCGCTTGAGTTCGAGGAGAAAAGTAATTCTTCTGTGCAGAAAGAAAACTCAAATCCGCATAAGGAACCCGAAAATTCTGACCTGCCTGAAATACTGGAGTTATAAGCCCCCTGACCGCCTACAGCGCCTAAAGCGAATAAAACCTTATTACGGGCGGAGGGCTTGCGATATGGCGACCACAGGCCTTATTGAGGGTATTTCGGAAGTTACTGCTATAGAAAAATATTCTTGGACTGTGGTGACGCTGAACCTTATTGCGGCGACTGGCATTTTGGAAGATGGTGGCGAACGCCTCGTTATAAATAATTGAAATTTCAGTTTGGAAGATGGTGGCAAACTCCTCGTTATAAATAATTGAAATTTCAGTGCTAAATGGTGGGGGAAGAGGGATTTGAACCCCCGACCAAGGCGTTATGAGCGCCCTGCTCTAACCGCTGAGCTATTCCCCCAAAGGTCTGAAATTTCTACTATTTATTCCTAGCCGTTTCTACCTCTTTCTTCCTGCGCACCTTATTATAACCTTATTGCGCTTTGCAGCGTCGTCCGGTTTTTGCCTTTTTAGTGCCGCCGGAAGCCTTGTGCAGTAAGACTTCCAGCAAACCACCCTCGCGGGGATGACCTAAGCGTTATGAGCGCCCTGCTCTAACCGCTGAGCTATTCCCCCGTGGAATGTTCCTTAACACAGGATATATTCGGGCGCTACTGTGAGATGCCGAAAAAAGAAGGGCGCGCCGTTAAGCGCGCCCTTCGGCTTTGCATATCGCTTCGACTAGATGAACGTGATATCGCCTGCCGTTGCCACAACGCCGTCAAGCGTCAGGCCCAGACCCGCGACCGTGCCGCCAAAGCCGTCATCAAACTCGATCAGCGTACTGCCGCCAAGATCAGACGTGATGACATCCGCCGCAGTAAAACCAAACAGCTTGATGGCATCCGCCGCCAGTTCAAAGTCGGTGATGTGGTCGTTATCGCTGCCGGTTCCAAACAGGAACTGGTCACTGCCGCTATCCCCCGTGAGGATATCGTCACCTTCCGTGCCACTAATGGTATCGTCACCAGCACCACCAATCAGCGTATCGTTGCCTGAGCCGCCGTCAATGTCGTCGTTGCCGGACTGGCCGTCAACGTAATCGTCATCGGCCCCGCCATCGAGGTTATCGTCATCCTTACCGCCGAGCAGGGTGTCTTCGCCACCGCCGCCGATCAGGAGGTCGCTACCCGGGCCGCTCTGGAGGCTGTCATTGCCTGAGCCGCCATTGAGGGTATCGTCACCGTTGCCGCCGACCAGACGATCATCACCGGAATTGCCTTCCATGTAATCGTCACCCGCGCCACCGTAAAGGAAATCGTCCTCGGAACGGCCAAACAGCGAGTCATCACCCGCACCACCGGACAGCGTATCGTTGTCGCGGCCACCATCAAGCCAGTCGTCGCCGTCATAGCCGCTAAGGTAATCCTCGCAATCATTCCCGTAAACGGTGTCATTACCGGTTCCGCCAAGGATGCTGTCTTTACCCTCGTTTCCCCGGATCAGATCATCACCGTTGCGCCCGAAAATCGAGTCGTTACCGGTTCCGCCAAGGATGACATCATTCCCGTTCAGGCCGTCAATAATATCGCTACCAGCCGTACCGAGCAACAAATCCGCACCCGATGTGCCGATGATATGCTCACCGAAATAGGCAAACAGCTCGCAATCGTCGTCGCCGCCGCCCATCGTCATGGTATCGTCACCGCCAAGGCCGTTGATCGTTACGGTGACATTGGCATTGGTCGTATGGCCGTTGCCGTCGTCAATGGTGTAGCTGAAAACATCGTTTTGCGAATCGCTATTATTAAGTGCATTGAACTGCCCGTTTGGATCGTAATCCAGCGTGCCGTCAGCATTCACCGTCAGAAGCGCGCCCGAAGCCAGCGCGAACGGAACACCTGTCATCACGGGAGAACCGTCAATATGGGTGACAGTCAGCGTATCGCTATCCGGGTCGGTATCGTTGGTCAGGATGCTGGCGGTTGTAAAGGAGTTCGCTTCATCCGTGATAAAACCCATGCCACCATCGTTAACGGCAACCGGCGTATCGTTCCCCTCGGAATCAACGACCGACATGGCGGTGATGTTCAGACCGGCGAAGAAGATATTATCATCGTTCGACGGGTTGAGAGTTTCCACCAGCAGCGTCGTATCGCCGGTGCCAAGGAACGGTGACGCATCGTCATCGTTGCCCAGCGCCAGATTGTAAAGCTCATCATCGAAGGTCGGAGCCACGTTTGACCCGGCATTGGGGTTGCCAGGGTTAGCCGGATCGTCACCGATACCGCCCACGGTAATCAACGCGCCATTAGCTCCCGCACCATCATCATATCCACCGGCAGAGTTGGTTAACTGGCGACCATTGACCGTCACGACTGAGGACTGCACGGAAGGCTGGAAGCCGAAGCCGATACCCAGCGAGAACAGTGCCTCAAAACCCGGCGCTTCCAGATCAAGCGGCTCGGTAAAGTTAATAGCGAAATTATCGCCCGCGGTTGAACTACCGCCATCGAGCAGCGTGATCGTATGGAAATCTTCATCCGGGTTGGAATAAACCACCGCCAGCAGATACCCGTCAATACTGCCTCCCAGCAGATTGGAGATAACAAAGTCGAACGGAGCGGCGTCACCGTCACCTACCACATCGGATACGAAATCGGTCACGTCGGTGCGATGCGCCTCAAGGAAGCTGTTGGCGGCGTCAAGCGTGGTGAAATCCGCTTCCGTCAACATAACCGATTCCGCGCCACTGGTCAGCGTCGCACCAGGGTTCGCGTTATGGTTGAAGGCGGACGCATAGAGGAACGCTCCTTCGATCTGCGAGTTCTCGGGAACCACGACACTGATGGTTCCGCCTGCCGTTGCGCCTCCACTGGTGGCATCCAGCGACCAGTTACCGTTACCTGCGAAATTAAAATTTGAAGTGAGTGGCATAACCTTATCCTCCGGGATATGAGTTAAAAAATATTGCCAAAAGGCCCATCCAGTAAACACATTGATCATCGGGAATCAACCCTAATATTAATTTTTATGTTGGTTTGATTTTGATCAATTTTGTACTTGCGCCCATTCAAATGCGAAGTGCATAAATGGGTTTGGCGGTGAGTTGTGCGACCGCGTCCGCCGAAGCCTTGGCGAAGGCCGGAAGACCTCGTTTGGTGAGCGGTAGCCCAGGATTTCGCGGGGTTGGTATCAGGGTAGGAGCCAAGCGCCAGCCGCTTCTCTTTATCCAAAACTGGACTAAAAGTTGGCTGGGGCGCCAGGATTCGAACCTGGGAATGGCGGTACCAAAAACCGCTGCCTTACCACTTGGCTACGCCCCAGCAGGCGGTTTGGGTTTTACAACAGCGCTTACGAACGCGCAACCGGCTTTTCAGATGAATCGCCGGATTTATATATCTGGCAGTCTGTGGAAAAACGTTTTGGCGAGGAGATTTTTAGGCGTTTTTGCTCGCAGAACCGGAGTGTATAGCCGATTTACTTTATGACTGCATATCAATCAATCGGCTATCGCCCGCGACTGCGGGCGCGCCGCCTATGCAGTGCACTACCTTTATGCGTAAGCATAAAGGTAATTAGCTATACTTGAAGGTACATGAGGATTCGAGGACAAAAACAACGACAAAATCACCCGCCAAAATAGTTTTCCGCAAACTGCTAGGCCGGTAGCCGCGCCCGGATGGCCGTGCCAAGCGTGCCATCGTCAAGGTAATCCAGTTCTCCGCCCATCGGGATGCCCTGCGCCAGCCGGGTGATGCGAAGCTCTAGCCCCGCCAGCCGCTCGGCGATGTAATGCGCCGTGGTCTGGCCATCCACCGTGGCGTTGGTCGCCAGAATGACCTCGGCAACTTCAGGAGCACCGGCCCGCTCGGCCAGCCGCTCGATCCCAAGCTGCGACGGGCCGATGCCGTCCATCGCCGACAGCACGCCGCCCAGCACATGGTAGCGCCCGGTATAAAGCCGCGAGCGCTCGATTGCCCATAAATCACCCAGATCCTCGACTACGCAGAGCAGCGACGGATCACGCCGCGTATCGCAGCATATGGTGCAGGGAGCCTGCGCATCGAGATTGCCGCAAATATCGCAGGTGACGATATACTCGGCGACTTGCTGCAAGTGCCTAATCAGCGGGTGCATCACGCTTTCGCGCTTGCGGATCAGCTCCAGCACCAGCCGCCGGGCCGAGCGCGGCCCAAGCCCCGGCAGGCGGGAAAAACTGCGAATCAGTTGTTCGAGAGCGTGTGGTTCCTGCATGGGTAGCGACGGGTTGCGGTTGGACGGCATCCAGTCTATATCAGCTTGCATGAACGATCCAGCGCCCAGAGAAGAAAAAACGTCATGGCTTGGCCGCCTGCGCAAAGGGCTTTCCCGCACATCCGGTGAAATCACCGAAAGCATCGGCGGGATATTTACCCGGCGCAGGCTTGACGCCGCCATGCTCGCTGAACTTGAGGACACGCTGCTGATGGCGGATATGGGGGCTGCCGTGGCCTCGCGGGTGGTTGAAGCGTTTGGCCGCGAACGTTTCGATAAGGAGGTGTCGCCCGAGGAAGTGCGCAGCGCACTAGCCGGAGAGATTGCGGAGATTCTCAGGCCGGTCGCCCGGGAACTGGAGATTACCGCCCGCCCGCATGTGATTCTGGTGGTTGGCGTTAACGGCAACGGTAAAACGACCACGATGGGCAAGCTGGCTTATCAGTTGTCAAAAGAGGGAAAAAAAGTGCTGCTGGCTGCTGCGGATACTTTCCGGGCGGCGGCGGTGGAGCAACTGAGGGTCTGGAGCGAGCGCGCCAAAGTGCCGCTGGTCACCGCCGCCGAGGGAGCCGATCCGGCCAGCGTGGCATACAAGGCACTGGAGCGGGCCAGAGCGGAAGGGTTTGACGTGGTAATGATTGATACGGCGGGCAGGCTGCATAACAAACAGAACCTGATGGAGGAGTTGCAGAAGATTGCCCGTGTTCTCAAAAAGCTCGATCCCGACGCGCCGCATACGGTGTTGCAGGTGCTCGACGGCACGACCGGCCAGAACGCTATCGCGCAGGTCGAGACATTCCGGCAGTTGATGCAGGTCAGCGGGCTGGTGGTCACCAAGCTTGACGGAACGGCAAAGGGCGGCATCGTCGTGGCGCTTGCCGAAAAATTCGGGCTGCCGATTTATGGCGTTGGCGTAGGTGAGAGCATCGAGGATTTACGCCCCTTCCAGCCCGAGGCCTACGCCGCCGGGCTGGTGGGGCTATAGCGCATTACCTGTAAACCTTCAGACCTGGCCTGACGGATTAGCGCGTAAAGCGGCGTGATTAGTACGAGATTTGGTAACAAGGAAATACCACAAGGCTATTTTAGCTTTGCATGATGAAAGGGGAGAAGGTAATTTACGGAAAAGAATCTTATACAGGATGTTATCATAGTGAGCTATAACAGGGACATAAACGAGCTGGAGAAAAAAGCGGCCAAATGGTGGCCTGATTCCCTCAAAGCCAAAACCTCTGAAATTAGCGTTATTCCTTTATTGTTAGAATCTCAAGATAGCTTCATTTCTATTCTCCGCCTCTGCAAAGATGATCCGGCGCAAATATTTACCTTAATGGAAGCAGCGAATTTTCCTGCCAATTTGTTTCTGAAACACCTTGTTGTGCTTGCTGATTATGGCGCGGAAACTATCCAACGCCTGAACAAGAATTTTCCGATGGTTTTTGGCGTGTTGGATAAAAAGACACCCAAGCATATCATGAATTTTGTATGGAGAGAAAAGCGCTACACATACGAATTTGAAATGTTGCCTATTACTGGTGCATTAAACAATAAACGCTTGGGAATTGATGGCGTTACGATAATCCAAAAGCAAGCCTTGGATGCGTTAAAGCGCGACATGATTATGATTTTGCTTCATGGCGCAACCTCTGAAATCACCAGTGGTGCTGACCTTGAAAAATGCGAAATCGGCACGCTTCTTGGAACGAAGGATGAGTTAGATAAATATGTGAAGCAAAAATATATTTGGGTTAGCCGCATCACAGGCGGCGCAACTGCAAATACCCAAGGCCAGATCGCCCAAACCATAGTGGCTGATTACCTAAAGACCGCATTAGGCGATGGTTACAAAATCACAAGAAACGGCCTGATAGTGCTTGCCGGATACTCTAAAGCAGGGGGTATGCCCTTCGATATTGTAGTGGAAAAAGGGAAGAAGAAAGTTGGTGTAGAGGTTAGCTTCCAAGTCACTACCAATAGCACGATTGAAAGAAAGGGTGGGCAGGCTCAAGAGCGTCACCACCTCATGCAGGAGAATGGGCATAAAATAGCCTATGTGATAGATGGTGCTGGTAATTTCATGCGGAAATCCGCTGTTTCTACAATATGCCAATTCAGCGATTGCACCGTAGCCTATATAGAAGATGAGTTTGCTATTTTAGCGCAGTTCTTGAAAGAGGTGCTAAATGGCTAGATTCGTTGATTTGTTTGCTGGTGTTGGTGGAATAAGGATAGGCTTTGAGCAAGCGTGCCATGATTTGGGCATAAATTCAGAATGTGTATTTAGCTCCGAAATAGACCCAGACGCATGTGAAACCTACCGCCTTAATTTTGGTGAACGTCCCAGCGGGGACATTAAACAGTATGTGGATAGCATACCTGATTTTGATTTTCTTCTCGCCGGATTCCCTTGCCAGCCTTTTTCCTATGCGGGTAAACGTGAGGGATTTGGCGATACACGCGGCACATTATTCTTTGAAATTGAAAAAATACTCCAGCGAAACAAGCCAAAAGGTTTTCTACTGGAGAACGTAAGGGGGCTTACCACCCATGACGGCGGAAGAACTCTGGCCACCATCATTCGCGCCCTTGAGAATTTAGGATATTCAGTAACCTACTTGCTGTTGAACAGCAGCGATTTTAGCGCACCACAAAACCGCGTAAGGCTTTATATTCTTGGGGTTCTGAATGAACAAATTCAGATTAGCTTGCTCTCTGATAAAGGCGCAGCGGATTCGCATAAATTCAAGAACAGGGCATTTGAGATGCCGCTGTTCTTTCCGGCCAATGGCCATACAATTTATAAAGTAGTAAGAGATATATTGGAATCTCGTCCACATGAAAAATATAATTGTTCACCAGATTTTATTAAGCGTTTAGGCAAGGCTGTTGATGGTGATTTTAATTCACTGCATGGTGTTCGCATGATTGATTATCGGGGAGGCAACTCGCTTCATTCATGGGATATTGGTATAAAAGGCGAATGCTCAAATGACGAACGCGCTTTTATGAATGCCTTGATTGGCAACAGGCGGAAGAAAGTTTTTGGCACTCACCAAGATGGCAAAAGTCTATCTCTTGAGCAGATCCAAACATTTTATAACCACCCCGCACTTGAAAACATAATGCAGGGATTAATCAAAAAAGGTTACTTGAAGTGCATTGATAATAAATACAAGCCAGTATGCGGGAATATGTCATTTGAGGTTTTCAAATTCCTTGACCCGGATAGTATTTCTATCACGCTCACTACAGCCGATTCACATAAACTTGGAATCGTGCAGAATGGCTTGCCAAGGCGTATCACGCCACGGGAATGTGCAAGGCTTCAAGGATTCCCGGAAGAGTTCATATTGAATCCCAACGATACGGCTGCATACAGGCAATTTGGTAATTCTGTAACAGTGCCGGTGGTTAAAGCCGTGCTAACTGATTTGTTTGAGAACAATAGCGATGCCTTATTGAAATCAGCCTCTACCAAAAAGAAACTATCCTCCCAGAATAAAAAAGCGGAAGAAATGCCGATGCAGGTGGTAGCGTAGAGTACGCTGATGCGTAAACCTTCCAACTTAATCTGACAAGGCGGTTGATTTTGTAGTGGTTGTGTGTATGTGGATAACTGTAATTACCGCTGGCGGTGGTAATCCGACGAGCGGGCCTTCAGATCGAGATCGTATTGCCCGTAAGCGTTCGGCTCAATATAGGCGGCGTCGTTTTTAATCGTGATATCATGGGCCTCAATGATATTCCCGTCATAGCGATGATTAACATCACCCCTGACCACAATGCGATCACCAAGCACCAACTCGCTGGAGCGCGGGGTTTTTACCCCGATAGAGCCGGTCGCGTCGGAAAGCGTGAATTCCTGATTGTAACGGTTCACGTCGGTTACCGTTCCCATCAATTCCACGGTATCGCCATCCGGTAGCGCGCCGATGGTAGCAGGCGTATAGCCCATATCGGAGCCGTCATTGCTGAAATCATTCATGGCTGAGACAGCGCCCGCCGTCAATATGGTTGCCGTCAGCGTCGCAAACATGGTTTTTCTGAGATTCACGGCGTTTCTCCTCCTTCTAATGTCAGGGACTACATCCCTAATCCATAATATGGAAAAGATCAAACGGCTATTTGGAGTAATATGACAACCATAAAAAAATCGTCAGGATTTAAAGAAATACTTCCGGCTGCGGCAGTGCGCCGACTTTTCCCTCATGCTGCATGGAGGCAACCCGGGCGCCGATCTCACCTGATAATTCCTGCTGTTTCTGATGCTCGAATTTTAGCATCTCGCCGGTAGTGGCAACCCGCTTTTCAATTTCCTCTTTTGGAACATGGCGCTTTGCGGCTTCCTGCACTCCATCGAGCATATCTGCCGCGCCAAGCTCGGTTTCTTCTTTTTTTCGCCAGTGCGTGAACAGGCTGGCAAAACCGGCGACCTTCCCGGTCAGCATGCCGATTTCTCTGGGGCCGAACTCATCCAGATCATAACGCAGGAAAGGAATCGGATTTTCCCTGATGAATTCTTTTTCACCGGGGCCGAAGAATTCACGCAGAAACTTTGGCGCCTTAATCCTGATCTTGAAAGCTCGGGCGGCAACATTCGCAAGCAAGCCTGCACCAACGGCAATGCCGGTCGTCTTCAAACCCCACATGATGAGGTTCTTCGGCCCGACTTTTTCGCTTTCGCGTTCTTCCAGAGGAGGTGGCTTGTAAATCGCCATGATCAACTCACACTGACAACCGGTGAAATTTCGCGCTCACTGGTTCGGCCATTCATCTCATGAGATGCCACGTCAATGCGTAGCTGGGGGGTGTTGATAATCTCCCGCCCTGCGGGTTTCATCTCTTCCTGAGCGTTATCCATCTGGCGCTCCATACGCTTGAGGGTATAATCATCGTGAATAGCCTGATATTGCGCCGCATCCGCCGGTGCGAACCCGTTACCGCCGCCCATAAGCTGCAACTGGTGCTCCATCGCCTGCGTTTTGGCATGCTCGCGCTGCCACATTTCGTGCATCGTATTATATTGCGCAACCAGTTCCGGCGGCGTGGAATTATCGAGGTTCATCATGCTCAGATCATTATTGGCGTCGCGTATGCCGATATGCATGCGCTCTTCCTTGAGCCAGTGCCGGTAAGCCAGCGCAACACCGGCGGCCATCGCGCCGATCAGTGCGCCGGTGCCGGCTCCGAGCCATCTTATATTTTCTAATTTCTTAGCGGCATCCTCAGCAATTCTGGAATCAGAATGACTAACTTCTTCTGCCGCTTTAAGCAGGGCATCAACACCACTAACGGCTTCATTCCGACCAAATTTTTCGGCAATAGCCTTCACAGGTTTGAGAAATGCTTTCGGCCATTGCCTGACCGCAAAATATCCTGCTAAGCCCCCACCGCCGATTGAGCCGACGGTCACGCCCGTTTCAATCGCTTTCTTCGTCGCGTATGTCCCCACGCTCAGGTCTCTGGCGTGTCGCTCATCAAAGCTCTGCGGCTTCTCTGCCATGATAAAATACTCCCAATAGAAGTCCGGTTCTGCTATGATTATAGCGATCAAAGATGACAAAATGATGACAATGGGCGTTGTTTTTCTTTGCCATTTTTAATTGGATAGTCTAATGGAAGAACATTGCTTCCCGCTGGGAAGCTAATGCCCAAATAGAAGAGCAGTGAGGCGCACATGGCTGATAAACTACAGAATATGCAGGATATTTTTCTGAATACGTGCCGTAAGGACAAAAAACCCGTGACAGTATATCTGGTCAATGGCGTGAAACTTCAGGGTGTGATTACCGGGTTCGATAATTTTTCGGTGGTATTGCGCCGCAACCAGCATTCGCAACTGGTATACAAGCATAGTATCGCAACGGTAGTGCCGAGCAGCAGCGTCAGCCTTTCTCCGCGTGGAGAAAATGAAGATGCGGGCGCGTTCTCCACCGAAGACGATGCGTTTGAAGTCGCCTGAGTCATTTGCACGCACTGATACTCCATCCCGTATTACCTGCCGTTGCCGGGCCGCGCACGCCCGAAGCCATGCTTGAAGAGGCGGTGAGTCTGGCGCGTGCCCTTCCGTTCGGGCATATTTCCGGCAAAATTATTCCCCTGCGCCAGCCACGCCCCGCCGCTTTTTTCGGCTCGGGGAGGATTGAAGCGCTGGCCACCGATATTCAGGCTGAGGAAATCGGGCTGGTCGTGGTTAATCATACCCTAAGCCCCGTCCAGCAGCGTAATCTTGAGAAAGCGTGGGACTGCAAGGTCATTGACCGCACGGCGCTGATCCTGGAGATTTTCGGTGAGCGGGCGCGAACCCGCGAAGGCCGCCTGCAAGTCGAACTCGCTTCGCTTAATTATCAGAAAAGCCGTCTGGTGCGTTCATGGACGCATCTGGAGCGCCAGCGGGGTGGCTTCGGATTCCTCGGCGGGCCGGGAGAGACCCAGATTGAAAGCGACCGCCGCATGTTGCGTGACCGGATCGCCCTGATTCGCAGGCAACTGGAGAAGGTGGTCAGGACACGCGGGCTGCATCGCAAGATACGCCATGACGTGCCTTATCCGCTGGTGGCGCTGGCGGGGTATACGAATGCCGGAAAATCCACGCTGTTTAACCGCCTGACGGGGGCGTCGGTAGTGGCGGAAGATGTGTTATTCGCCACGCTTGATCCCACTATCCGTAAAATCACCCTGCCTTCCGGGCGTATTGTCCTGCTTTCCGACACGGTGGGGTTTATCTCCGATTTGCCGACCGAGCTGGTCGCCGCCTTTCGCGCCACGCTGGAGGAGGTACGGGAAGCGGATGTGATTTTGCATATACGCGATGCGTCGCATCCCGATACTCAGGCGCAAAAGCAGGATGTTGACGCAATCCTGAATGATTTGCTGGCCGGGCTGGAAACACCGCGCCTTGAAGTGCTCAATAAGATGGATCAGCTTGAGGACACCATTTTAGAAGCAGCAAGCGCGCAGGCAGTGCCCATCTCCGCCCTGACCGGCGAGGGCATGGACGCCCTGCTTGAGCGGATGGACGCCATGCTGGCCGCGCAGGATTCCGTGATACTGGAATATGCTATTGATGCCGGGGATGGCGCGGCGCTGGCATGGCTCCATGCGCACGGGCAGGTCGTGGATCAATCCCCCGACGGTGGCACTGTTCGGGTTCGTGCGCGCCTCAGCCCGGAAAACCGGGGCAGGTTCGAGCGGCGCTTCCATCAGGAAATGGCTTCTATACCGTAAGCACCTTCTTGAGTGCCTTCCCATCTTCATCTTCCAGCGCCTGCAATATCACAGCCAGCCTCACGCCAATCGCATCGAGCAGCAGGGCGACTTCCCGGCTGCGTGAGGAGATTTCCGCCATATCCTCTTCCGGCGGCTGTTGCAGGATCGAAGTTAAGTCAATAAATCCCGGCCCGGCATAACGCGCCATTTTATGCGAAAAATGTTTTTCCGACGCGGCGACCGTGCTGATTAGCGCCGATGCTACGATCCGCGCCGCCAGCGCGAAGGGTGGCGTTTTCTTGTCATGCGTCATCGGCGGCGCTTCCTGACTACTCAGTTCATCGCGGATTTTCCCCAGCAGTTCATGATACATATAAAGAGGTGATAACAACATATCGGCATTACTCAGGCAAATATCGCACCATAAGGATACAGGCGACGCGGAGATACGCATGAAGGTTTGCAGTGACGGCGGAACAGGCACGCCGGTATCGTAAAAAGCCAGAGCCGTTGCAAAGGCAACCAGATGCGGCAGATGCGACATATGCGCATAGATGAAATCATGCGCATCGGCGGGCATCGGCTCGCATTTCGCGCCAAATGTCTCCCACATGCTGACGGTCGTTGCAACGGCTTTTGCATTAGCCTCGGCCTCGGGTGTCAGGATTACCCGGCGATGCAGGAATAATCCGGCTCGCGCCGCCGCAGATCCGCTACCTTCCCCTCCCGCTACCGGGTGACAGGGAATAAAATGCGCCTGCTCTGGCAGATGCGGGGCGATATGGGCAATCGCGCCGCGCTTTATCGAGGCGACATCCATCACCAGCGCATCCGGGCTGAGAAAATGCACCAGTGCCTGCGTCATCTCCGCCAGTGCTTGCGGAGGCACGGCGAGGATCAGGCAGTCACAGCTTGCGAGCGGAAAAGAAGACACGGGGGGTGCGGCATAAAAATCGTCGAGCAGGCCCTGATCGGAAAGCCGCATGCCGGTCGCCTTGTCAAGATCAATACCGGTGATGCGGCCCGCCAGTTTATGCGAGCGCAGGTCGTAAAGCATGGATGTTCCGATGAGACCAAGACCGGCGAGTATAACGTGCTCAAACATGACCGGCAGGATGTGCATACACCTTCTGCAAGAGCAAGCAGAATATGATCGCGCCCAAACTTTTTCCTGATTACCCCGTATGCTCCGGTTGATTTTTTTCATACTTCCCCCTCACCCGGTTTTCCTAACAGTTTGCGGAGAAACGTTTTGGCGAGGAGATTTTCAGGCGTTTTTGCCCGCAGAACCGGAGTGT